>CAJQQY010000416.1 GCA_905480595.1 uncultured Saprospiraceae bacterium
AAATCGTAGTGGGGTTCTCCGAATCCCGTTGTAAAAAATAGCATTATGGTTACGGGACTCGGAGAGTCCCGCTACGGGGTCTACCCTTTCTTTAGGTCCTTCTCTATCAATTTCAACACATAATCTCGCATACTCATTCGAGTTTGGATGGATTTAATTTTGAGTTGAAGATGCATTTCTTCCGGGGTATCGATCGTCATTCGAACCATTCGACCTTTTTCAGCTGGTTTTGCTTTTTTAGGTTTAGGAGTTGGTTTTGGTTCTTCTACCCGTTCAGGTTGACTGGTTGTTGCAGCAGTTTCCTGTTTTTCAACTGGCTTTTTGATTTCTGCTGCATGAATTTCCTCCACTTTAGTTTTTACTTCTTCCGGATCTTTCGTCGTTTTTTTCAAAGGAATTTTTGGAGCTAACTTTACCTCCTCTACTTTACTATTTTTCTTTAATGTTGAACTGATATTGAATTTTTTCTTTGCCATCTTTTGAAATTTTTCTAATTAAAAAATGAGTGGACTCCTCCCCTACTTTGAAATAATTTTAAGTATTTCATTTGCCAAGGCAGTTACTTCTTTTTTGGCTTTAGCATCTTTGTATTCATATACCCCCATTCCCATCACAACGGCTTCTTCATAGGCGATTCGATGGCGAAGTGTAGATTTTAGCGTATCAATTTCTAATTCTGCTAATGCTTCTTTAATACTTTGATTAAGGCTAACTCGTGGGTTGTATTCATTGAGAATAAAAAATGCTTTAACATCTTCTTTCAATGCTTTGGCTTGATCATATTTTTCGATAAATTTTTCCGTAGCCCAAATATCCAATCCACTCGGTCGAATCGGAATCAAAACCACATCTCCTAAAATAATAATCGTACTCACCAATTTGGATAAGGAAGGCGTTCCATCAATAATGACTAGATCATAATCTTTTTCCAACTGCTTGATATTTTTTCGAAGGGCATCACTTGTGGCAATTCCCATAACGGTAATATGTGGCAAATCCTCCTCTCGAATACCGGACCAATGAACGGAACTCGCATTGGTATCCGTATCCACAATGGCTACTTTATACCCCATATGAGCGAAACAAACGGCTAAGTTTTGAGAAATAGTGGACTTCCCTACTCCACCTTTAAGACTGGTAACTGAAATAATCATTCGTTATTTTTTGAATTCGTTGAAAAATACTGACCATAGAGGTTGTTGGGGAATT
Organism: uncultured Saprospiraceae bacterium; assembly: GCA_905480595.1. GTDB lineage: Bacteria > Bacteroidota > Bacteroidia > Chitinophagales > Saprospiraceae > CAJQQY01. The sequence goes on from CAJQQY010000416.1 coordinate 1,210, forward strand.
TGGTTTCGGCGAAAAATGCCCCTTTATTGATGACACTTCTTTTAAAAAACAGTCAAATAGCGCAAACTATATTCTTATTTTTTCGCATAATGTCATCAATAAATGAACTATTTTTCTCTCAAAACTAAATTTCCCAACAACCTCTAAGTTTTCACAGAAACACGAAGATACGATTTTCTGCAAAAACTGCAATACGATTTCACAGAAACACAGAAAAGCGTAGAGTCGCATCATCGTAAATCATCATTTACAGAATAACGACAATACGCAAAAGCGTAAACACTTAACCACGGCAAAACTTAAATACTGATTCACGACTTATCGTGGAGCCGTAAATCAGTAAACACTTGTAAACTTAAATACTGAATTCAGTAAATGCGATTCTACGCTTTTCTGTAAAAACGTATCTACTTAAATACGATTTCACTTTTTTTCTTCAAAAAAAAATATCAACCATCAGGAATAGGGTAGGAGAAAGTTGTAACTTTAATCGTATCAATTATTTCAAAAAGAGAAAATCTTGAAGGAGTATTTAGGCTAAACAAAAAGCGTAGAAATACATCACTCGAAACTGATTATTTCTTTGTTTGCAAGCGTTTTTAATGATTCCAGGATGCTATATTTTTACGGATTTACTGAAAGTCGTAAAACCGTATTTACTGAAATACTGAAAAATTAAATTACTCTTATTTGAGCGAGCATTTTCTGTGGAAGAATCACTTAATTGATTTTTATTTAAAAATGAAAATGGAGGCTTTAAATCAGCTTTAAAATGAAAATTGAACTCGATTTTTATTTTGTGAAACAAAAAATTGCATTTTAGTCGTACAAATTGTTTGTTTTGACTTCTGATCACTCACAAGCCGATTTTGAGTTCTCTAGTGAGTAAATTAATTGACGAGAGAAAAAGAAAAAAGTTTTTGAAAAAAACACCTAATCCACTTTTAGGTATTTTTATATTATTTCTCCTAATCTTTAATACTTTAATCTTTAGGCAGGCTGTAACCCTTATAAAACAAGGCTTTTTTGAAGACAAACCGTAGAAAAGCCTCAAAATAAAGTAGGACTACATCAATAAAGCGGAGACTTACATCAGTTAAAAGCGTAGAGATACATCATCTTGAACGTAGAGATACATTTATAAAGCGTAGAGATTATATTGAATAGCGTAGGGATACATCAATAGCGTAGAATTACATCAGTCTTTATCAAAAAGCCCTAGTTTACTAACATTTTCAAGGGTAAAAGGGCTTAAATCTTTGAAAAGCGTAGGATTGCATCACTAGAAAGCGTAGAAGTACATCGTAAAGCGTAGGATTGCATCTTATTAAAGCGTAGAGATACATCAAAAACCGTAAAGAAAACTAAAGATCCCTTTTTCCTAAAAGCGTAGGAATACATCAAAAACAGTAGTATTCCATCATGAAAACAAAATAATTTTAAAAAAGCGTAAAATTTATTAGTATTAGTTACGCTTTTGATTCTAATTTGCAATGCGATTTAAATTCTTATTATCGAAACACTTTTAAATCCATTCGCAATGGCAATTGTAAAACATAATAAACTGATCGAAACGAGCTATAAAATGAATAGCCGTGAGCAGTTTTTCGTCCTGTATCTCATTTCTAAAATTTCACAAAACGATTCTGAATTTCGAGAATATAAAATGCATTTTTCTGAAATAGAGCGCATTTTAAATTTTGATGGCAAACGCAGAATTGCCAACAAGACGGAAGTTTTTGCTATCATGGATCGCTTAAATAGTGTTCCAATTGTGTACGAAAAAGGAACCATTGTTGGGAAAAGTGTTTGGCTGCAGCACATGGAACACGATACGGAGACAGATGAATTTACCTTTAGTTTGTCTGAAAAATTGCGTGATTATCTGATTCAACTCAAAGAACATTTTACGCAGTATAACATCAGCAACATCGTTTATTTGAATTCAAATGCGATTCGATTGTATGAAGTTTTAAAACGATATCAGTTTTTAGGAGAGTGTACTTTGGAAGTAGAGAAGATTAAATTTTTTTTAGGTATCGAAGGGAAGTATCCTAAGTTTTATGAATTTAAGAGATGGGTTTTGATTCCTTGTCAAAAGGAAATCGAAAAATTTTCAGACATCAAGTTTGAATTTATGCCAGCAAAAAAGAGAGGGAAGAGCATTGTCAGTTTGAAGTTTTTTATTTCGGAAAATCAACCAGAAATTATTCCTGAAAATATTGGGTTTCTGAATGGAGAGTCTCCACGACCAACGGGGAAAAATGCCACATTCCTCCAACAGAAAATAGATCAACTCAATTATTCGCAATGGATGGCATTTCAATTTTTATCACAACTGAGTGTCAATAAAACTTTTATTATCGAAAGAATTTTGACCGATCCAAAGGTGAATTATCAACCGTTGATAGGTTACGAAGACATTTATATGAAAATCCTTTGGAAATTTTTAAATGAAAAAAGTAATGCAACCGAAAAAGCGGGTGCATTTGTCGATTGGTGGAAAAAAGGAAAATTGACCGAAGATAATTTACATGCCCGGATGGTGGAAGTGGTTTTGAAAAAGAAAAATGAAATGAGTCAAACCGAAAGAGACCGACGAGAAGCGACCAAAGAAATGAATAAAAAAGAGTATGGGACTTATTTAGAAAAAGAGCAAAATGAATTCCGAGCAGCAAATGCGATAGGGGAGGAGGTAGAATTTGGCTCAAAGATAAAACGAGCAGGATTTAATATTGATGTTTTTAAAAATAAATATCCAGCTTATTACATGGAGTCGATCGAAGAGGTGAAAATGGAATATGTGAAGGCATTCGAGTCGCTCGGACAAGAAGTGGATTTTAATAAATATCAAAATGCGATAGAGGATAAGGTGAGATTTAGGTGTAAGGCGTGGTGGGAGGAAGAAGGAAAGAAGGTGTCGTAAAATTTAAGTAGTTAGCCATAAGAACGCTACGGTTTATTATGGCTAACTACTTAAAGTAAGTCATATGACTTACTTTAAAAACTAGCATTAAATCAATTTTTTTACACAGAGATATGATGAAAAAAACAAAAATAGAGGTACAGGGAATTGAAATTCGATTGGAAAAAATAAAAAAACAAGAATATGTTTCTTTGACAGATATTGCTAGGTTTTCAGATCAAAAACCAGCAGTTGTGATTAATTCTTGGATGCGAAATAGCAAGACTTTATTGTTTTTAGAAACGTGGGAAAAAGTGCATAATCCAAAGTTTAAAGTAAGTCATATGACTGACTTTAGATTAAAAGCATTGGAAGAACGGTATTCTATCTCCATAAATAATTATGTAAAAGAAACAGGAGCAATAGGGCTTTTGGTCAAAAGAGGAAAGTACGGCGGAACTTATGCTTTTAGTGAAATTGCTTTAGATTTTTGTTCCTGGTTGAGTCCTCAATTTAAGGTGTATTTGTACAAGGAGTTTGAACAATTGAAAACTGCGGAACTTGAAATCAAGCAAAAAGAGAAAGAATTTTATTTGAATAAAATGTTTAATAATTCTTTGGAAAATGCGCAGTATTCAAAATATCTTATTGATGGACCTGAATCTTTGGAGGAAGAATAAGAAATCAACGAAAAACCAATCGCAAATCTTAAAACACTAGAATTTGTTTTTCAAAAGATAAAAGATAATGCAATGGAGATTCATTACTTATCGGATATAATTGATGACTTGAAGAAATTAGGGAAAAAAGAGGATTGATAATGTAAAAAAATCCCGTTGCGAGAATTCCCGTCACGGCAGTAAATACGGGACTTTTAGAATGATTTATAAGTTAAAGTACTCCATTTGATGTACCTAAAAAAAATTGAATTCGACCTCATTAAAACAACCGTTCCCTCAGATCTGAGGGAACGGTTGTTCAAAGGTTTGTAAGCAAGTTTACAATATAGCTGAAAAGATCATTCATTTGGATGGTTTTTCTGAAATCATTTAATTTAATACCCTCGAAAATGAGGGTGTTAAACAAAAAATTAAAAATGCTCTTACTTTAAAAGTATCATTTTCCAAAAAATCTAGTATTGAAGTTGTTTTAAAATGTCTTGCTGACCTACGCGAAAAGCATTGCGAATATTGAGCTTCAGCTTTTTTTCGTCCCAACACTTAGGGGTTGAAACTCAAAAAGAGCTTCGCTTCGCTGTCAATATCCACAAGCCTTTCCGCTCGGTTTCAGCAGACATTTTAAAACAACTTCATTAATAAAATACATAACTTGAATATTTCAAATACAAAAATAATTACCTTCGCGTTCTAATTAAGATCGTAAATTCCAATTATTGAAATATCAAATCCCTAAAGTCATGAATAGACAAATTCACATGGTCGATGTCGGTACGCAATACCGAAATATGAAATCAGAAATTGACCAAGCAATTATTGATGTTGTAGAATCAGGTCAATTTATCAATGGACCAAAAGTCAAAGAATTCCAAGTTGATTTGGAAAAATTCTTGGATGTCAAACATGTGATTCCATGTGCCAATGGAACGGATGCTTTGCAAATAGCATTGATGGCTTTGGGTCTAAAACCAGGAGATGAAGTGATCGTTCCAGCGTTCACTTATGTGGCAACTGCGGAGGTGATTGCGCTGTTGCAACTGACGCCGGTGATGGTTGATGTTGATCCAAATACCTTTAATTTGACCGCTGAGATTTTTGAAAAAGCGATTACACCAAAAACGAAAGCAGTTGTTCCAGTACATTTGTTTGGGCAATGTTCTGATATGGAACCAATCATGGATGTCGCAAAAAAGCATAATGTCTATGTAGTCGAAGATAATGCGCAAGCGATAGGGGCAGATTACACTTTTGCTGATGGTCGCACGCAAAAATCAGGTACGATTGGAGACATCGGAACCACGTCATTTTATCCATCCAAAAATTTAGGAGCGTACGGGGATGCAGGTGCGATATTTACCAACAATGATGAATTGGCTGCGAAGTTAAGAATGATCGCTAATCATGGTCAAGGTCAAAGATATCATCACGAAATGATCGGTTGCAACTCAAGATTGGATTCGATTCAAGCTGCTATCCTAGGGGTAAAATTAAAATATTTGAAAAATTACTCCGCGGCTCGACAAGCAGCTGCAGCATTTTATGACCAAGCATTTGCTGAAGAAGAATGGATGCAAACACCCACTCGTCAACACAATTCTACCCACGTTTTTCACCAATATACTTTAATAATAAAAGACGGTCATCGCGACGCACTCAAAGCACATTTGTCTGCGGCAGGAATTCCGTTTGGCGTTTTTTACCCGCTACCACTTTATGATCAGGAAGCCTTTAAACATTTCGTTCCAGACGATTTAGATTTGCCTGTAACTGAAATGTTGTGTAAGTCTGTGATCTCATTGCCAATTCATACGGAAATGGATGAAGAGATTTTAAATCATATTTCTGGAGTAGTAAAAGGTATGTTTAAAACAGCTTAGTAGTAGGCAGTATTCAGTTGGCAGTTTTCCTGCCAACTGAATACTGTTTTCCGCAAATTACTGTTGGTTGCCGTTTAACTCAGTTAAAAAAATCTCGTTTTGATTTTTTTGGAAAAAAGGAAAAACCAAAATAGCATCTTTGAAAATCATCATTCCAAATATTGCCGTCTCAGAAGTAGAATATACTTTTCATTGTTTGATGAAAGAGTTTTTGGGATTGGAATATGAAATAGCAGTTGCGCCCACCGCCAAGGATTTCACCATCATCATCGGTTCGAAAAAGTTAGTGATTAGGAATCATTTTTTTAAAAATGATGATCCATCAATTTTGTATCAAAAACAGAATTTGCCCTCGCAGGTAACGTCCGATGAGCTGATGATTGATGGGAAAAAATATCCGCTTTATTCTATTTTTGGAAAATCAGCATGGACCGAAAAGGAAGATGAAATTATATTAGCATCAGATATTGTTGCTTCCACTTTTTTTATGTTGTCGAGGTGGGAGGAGACGTTGGAAGGGGAGCGAGATATGCATCAACGTTTTTTGGGAAAAAACTCATTGGCGTATAAAAAAGGTTTTTTGGAAAAACCTGTAGTCAATCAATACGTAGAAATATTATGGGCTTTTTTACAAAAACATGAAATTCAGCAAGCTCGAAGCAACCGAACTTTTGAAATTGTTCCGACGCACGATGTGGACATTCCGTTTTTGTTTCCAAACTTTATTTATGGATTGCGAACGATTGCGAGGTATTTAGTTTCGCCCACTTATTTTTGGGATGGAATCAATTATTTGAAGTTTTATTTCCAAGGAAAAGATCCTTATGATACGCATGATATTTTTTTGGATGGAGCAGAAAAATTAGGGGTTAAAGCACATTTCTTTTTTATGGCGGGATGTTATAATCGTTTCGACCCAAGAGATCAATTGGAGCACCCGAAAGTAAAATCATTAATAGCAGAGGTAAAGAAACGAGGTCATCAAATCGGTTTTCATCCATCGTATAAATCGTATGATGATGCTCAAATTTTTTCCCTAGAAAAAGAACGCTTAGAAAAAATCGCAGGACAAAAAGTAGCAACGGGAAGGCAACATTATTTACGATTTGAAAACCCAACAACTTGGAATCTTTGGGAAAGCGAAAATATGACATGGGATTCGACAATGAGTTATGCCGATGAAATTGGTTTTCGAAATGGCGTTTGTTATTCCTTCCCTGTTTTTGATATTTTAAGAAGAAAAAAATTAAACCTGGTGGAGCGACCATTGATTTTGATGGAAGGGACGTTAGGTTTGTACATGGATATCACTTTAGATGATGCGAAAAATAGAGTAGGGGAGTTGATGAATCAAGTCAAAAAATACGAGGGGGAATTTGTTTTTTTATGGCATAACTCTTCGTTGAATTTTCGACAATATTCGAAGTATACTCCCATTTTAACAGAAATATATAATTATAAAAAATGAAGATATTGACCATCGTCGGAGCACGACCACAATTTATCAAAGCAGCAGCAGTCAGTCGTGCCGTTGCGAAATTTGAAGGCGTGACTGAAGTGATCGTTCACACCGGGCAGCACTTTGATAAAAACATGAGCGATGTTTTTTTTGAAGAAATGCATATTCCGAAGCCTGACCATCATTTGCATATCAATAGCCTTTCGCATGGAGCGATGACTGGCAGGATGTTGGAAGGAATCGAAGGAGTTATTTTGGAGGAGAAACCAGATTGGGTGTTGGTTTATGGAGACACGAATTCGACATTGGCAGGAGCGTTGGCTGCTTCGAAATTGCATATTCCGTTGGCGCATGTAGAAGCAGGATTGCGATCCTTCAATATGAAAATGCCAGAAGAAGTGAATCGAATTTTGACGGACCGGATCAGTACCGTTTTATTTTGCCCGACCTCGACAGCAATCAAGAATTTAGAGAATGAAGGTTTTGGAAAATTAGAAAATGAGGTGGTTCAAGTGGGGGATGTGATGTATGATGCGGCTCTTTTTTATGCAGAGAAATCTAGGAAACCAGCATTTGATGTTCCTGAGAAGTTTATTTTAACGACTTGCCACCGAGCAGAAAATACGGATGATCCCAAGAAATTGGCGAATATTATTAATGGTTTAAATGAGATTCATCGAGATACACCAGTTATTTTGCCGTTACATCCAAGGACTAAAAATTACATTGCGAAATATGGTTTGCAACCTGAATTTCAGATGGTTGATCCAGTTGGATATTTGGAAATGGTTTATTTGTTACAAAATTGTTCGATGGTGATGACGGATAGTGGAGGCTTACAAAAAGAAGCATTTTTCTTTAAGAAACCATGTATCACTTTGCGCGATGAAACAGAGTGGGTGGAGTTGATTGAGCATAAAGTTAATTACTTGTGTCATGTAGCAAATGAGGGAGAGATAGTTTCGCTTTTTAAGCAGGTGAAGGGGGAGGATATTGATTTTGAGGTTAATTTGTATGGGAAGGGGGATACTTCGGAGTTGATTGTGAGGGATTTGTTGGGAAGGAAAATTAAATAAATCCTAAACAGAGATGGGTGAAAATAAAATATTAGTAGGCTTAATGACTCTGTATATTATTAGTTTAGGATTTCAGAGTTTACTTAATTTACCTATTGTAGGACATCGAATACAAATTCCAGAATTTGTATTTCTAACAATAATATTGTTTTCAATTTTTAATTATAAAAGCATTTCATTTAGTTTAAATAAAATGGATTATATCATTTTATTTTATTTGGTACTAAATATTATTTCCTCCGTTTGGAATAAAAGTGAATTATCTTCATACTTAGAAACCTTGGGAAGGTTTTATTTATTTGGAGTGTATTTTATTTTTAAAACAATCACCTCAAATTGGAATATATCGAGACTTAAAGATTATGTAATTAATAACTTCTACCTTCTAGGAATCATTAGTTCTATAATTGCGCTCATCGGATGGATGATAGCAATGTATACAAACGAGAGTAATCTTTTAGCGACGTCCTACGAAAACTACCCTTACTTTGGTACTATATATCGAATTAGGGGAGCAACTCCTACACCTACCATGTTTGCTGTATTGTTATCTTTTTGTGCTTTTCTGTTGACAGTATTAATTATTGAAAAAAAATCGAAAAGAAAAATCAACTTATTTTTACTTGGAATTATATTGATTTCATGTTTTCTAACATTTTCTAAAACCTTTCTATTAATAATTTCAGGTATTGCTCTAATCTTTTTTCACAAAAAAAAGTTATTTAAAAGATATAAATATTTAGAAGCAATTTTAATTTTTTCAGTATCCTTATTATTTATTGTTAGCTCACATTTTTTATTTTTTAAAAGTGATTCAGATTGGAATCAGAAATTAGAAAATACTCCTTTTTCTACTAATGAGATTTTATACAAAAATGATAAAGTAATCATTTTGGAAAGTTTTTATATTTTTTCAAAAAGGTGTGCAATAGAAATAAGTAAAATAAATCCAATAATAGGTATTGGTCCAGCAAATTTTAATAAATCGATGTATCAACTAGATAAAAATGAATATCCCGCTTTAAACAAATTGATGGGGGTAGATCCTCATTCTGTTTATTTTGGAACATTTGCTGAAAATGGATTTTCAGGTTTGATATGTGTCATTTTGATGTTTTATTTGATGTTGAAAAAATTAAAAAGGATCAAAATTGAAGAGCCAGTTTTTGTTTATGCTTTGTTTATGATATTTGTACTGTTATTGATTGAAGGGATTACTACTGATATAATGAATTTTAGAAATTTATGGGTGATAATGGGGATTGTTGAAGGCATAAGAGTAGAAAAGTATAAAAAAGAAGAGTTGATTTTGTTATCTTAATTACAATATAAAAGTTTGCAAATGGTTAATTTTGTAGCTAATTAGCTTGTTTTTCCTCCAAAACCTAAAGATGCAATACGTGGTCTACATGACAGAATACAGGCTCAATATTTGATATAAGTATTATTTAACATGTTTCTCTCTGTAAAATGCTCTACAACCCATCAATTAAAACGGTTATAATGAATAAAATAATAACTCTGATTACTTCTTTTATATTTTTATTGTCTTCTGCATCTGCCCAAATGTGGAATGGAGTAGATACATTATATGGTAATGAATGGATTGAATATGACCAATCTCACTTTAAGATAATGGTTGCCGAGGATGGTATCCATCGTTTAGATTATCAGACCTTATTAGATCAAGGGGTTCCAGTTAATTCTTTTGCAGGAAATCAATTGAGGTTATTTTATATGGGGGAGGAGCAACCCATTTTTACCTCAACCGATAACTCGTTTTCCACGGGAGATTATATAGAATTTTTTGGAAAGAAAAACCGAGGGGATTTAGATGAGTATTTGTTTCAGGATCCAACTCAAGAAATGGCTAATCCGGACTATAGTATGTTTACAGATTCGAGTGCTTATTTCTTGACATGGAGTGATGTGCCTTCCACTAGCAGATTTGAAAATATCTCCAATGAATTAAATAATGCGCCTTCAACTCCTGAATCTTTTTGTTTATATACCGTTAGTGAGATTAAAAATGAAAACTTTAGTAAAAAGAAATTTTCTCAAAATGTTTACCATTCGGAGTTTGGAATGTCAGAGGGGTTTGTTGGAAGTAAGGAAATTAGTCAAATCGTAACTCTTACCCCTGAGGCGTTATTTACTGCAGGACCCGAAAGTAAATTAAGCACTCGAACCGTAATATTGAATCATACAGATCAAAATTCAAGTCATATTCAGACAATTAACTTTAATGGAAGTATTTTGGCTCAAGATGAATTTAATAACGCAAAGGTACTCCAACATGATTTTGGTATTACAACGAGTACACTTGGAGGAGCGGTTGAAATAGAATTTGCAGGGCTTTTTAATGGAAATGATAGACAGCAAGTAGCTTCTGTAAAGTTAACTTATCCACGGACTTTTGATTTTGGGGGTAAAAAATTCATTGAATTTTCTATGCCTGAATCATCAAGTTTACAATATTTAAGTATTAGTAATTTTGATCTAGGAAGTAGTAATCCGATTCTTTATGATTTAACTAATCAAATTAGAATTGAAACAACGGTTAGTGGAAGTAATGTAGAAATTGCACTTCCTCCTTCGGCAATTGAAAGAAAATTAGTATTAATTAATAATAATTCAGGTATTAATTTAATCAACGATTTAAATCCGATTTCATTTATTGACTATACTCAACAAGATGATGATTTTATAATTATTTCTAACCAACGACTTTTTAATGATGTTCAGTCCGGAGGAACGAATTGGGTAGAAGAATATGCTAATTATAGAAGTTCTGCTGATGGAAGAAATTACAATACTGTAGTAGTGGATGTGAATCAATTGTACGATCAATTTGCTTATGGAGTTAATCGTCACAGTATATCTATTCGTAATTTTGGCCATTTTATCAAAAAGGAGTGGACTAACCCAAAGTATATTTTCTTAATTGGGAAAGGAAGAGCTTATGATGAAATTAGAACTGCAAATGATCTAAGTGAATCGCTGGTTGATAATACATTTCATATTCCCACATTTGGAACTAAAGGAGGAGGAGATAATTTATTATTGTCTACCAATTATACAGGTTACCCAATTATTCCTATTGGAAGAGTTGCTGCCAAAACGCCAAATGATGTAAGGTTATATTTGGAAAAAGTAATGGCTCAAGAAAGTAATCAAAATCAACCTGAACAAACTATTGAAAACATTGCTTGGAGAAAACGAATTCTACATTTAGGAGGAGGAAATACTCAAGAACAACCTTTATTTAAGAGTTATTTAAATGGGTTTGAGTCGATAATTGAAAATAACAAATTTGGGGCGGAGGTAACTTCCTACTACAAGACAACTTCTGATCCTGTTCAAATATCTATTTCCGATCAGTTGACTAATTTTATTAATGAAGGAATATCGGTATTGACCATTTTCGGACATGCTTCAATAGGTGGATTTGATTTTAGTATTGATGATGCACAATCTTATGATAATGAAGGCAGGTTTCCAGTCATGATTTCGTTGGGTTGTTTTTCAGGACAGATACACACTAAATTTAAAGGAGTAAGTGAAGATTTTATACTGACGGAGAAAAAAGGAGCGATTGTATTTTTTGCATCAACAGGTGTTGGGTTTTCTAATTCATTAAGAACATTTGGAGATGAGTTTTATCGACAATTAGGAGATGGTAACTATGGTATGGGGATAGGAGATGTGGCAAGAGCTACGCTAGAAAATACAGATAACTCGATTGGTTACCTTGCTGGAGTTATGACTTTGCATGGAGATCCTTCTGTAAGAGTTAAAGTTGGAGATGGGCCTGATTATGTGATTAATAGTAACTCCGTTAAATTTGATCCAAATCCAATTAGCGTCCAATTAGATAGTTTTGATATGAGTTTTGAGTTGGTAAATCTTGGGCAGAAGAAAAATGATAAAATGCTTCTGGAAATACTTCAGGAGCTGCCAGATGGTGAACCATTTTATTTGGTAAGTGATAGTATTCAGGCTCCTGCATTTAAAGAAACAATTTCTTATCGTCTTCCAACTTTGGGAAGTCGTGCTTTAGGAGCCAATAAGATTTTTATAGAAATAGATAAAGGAAATAGTATCGTTGAATTACCTGACCCAGTAGCAGAAGAAAATAATAAATTGCTTAATTCGACAGGTAGTGAAGGAGTAATCGTACATTTCGTTTCTAATGAAATCATCCCAGTATATCCCAAAGAATTTAGTATAGTAGATGCTCCGAATCTAACCTTAAAAGCGTCAACCTCTAGCCCATTTTTAGATGATCAAAAATATATTTTCGAAATAGATACGACAGAAAATTTTGATAGTCCTTTCTTGGAACGAACTGAGATCACTCAAAAAGGAGGAGTGGTCAAATGGACTCCAACTATTAATTATCAAAATGATCAAGTTTATTATTGGAGAGTGAGTCCAGAAGAAGATCCAGCTGTGGGCGGTTTTATTTGGAGAAGCAGTTCATTTGTATATTTGGATGGAGCAGGTAATGGGTGGAATCAATCTCATTATTTTCAATTTTTGGAGGATGATTATTTTAATATGGAACTGAAAGATGATCGAAGGTTTAAATATATCACAGATTTTAAAGATGTAAGAGTAGAGAACTTTGTTATTGAACCTCCTTACTTATTTACACCAATATATTTGATAAATAATGAACGAGCTGGCTGGTGGACAGGAAGTGTATATTCAGGAATAGGAGCTGGAATTGGTATAGCTGTAATTGATACCGTAGATGTAGAACCTTGGATCAATGATCCTGCTACTTATGGAACGATAACCTATTTTCCGGGCAACCTTGGATTATTTCCTTTTAAAGTAAATGAAATAGAGGATAGAGAAAAAATAATTAATTTTTTACAAATCATTCCAGAAGGATACTATGTAATGATAATGACTTTTCAAGAGACTGGTTTTTCATATGATCCGGAAGAATGGGCAGCAGATGATGCTATATTGGGAAATAATATTTTCGATATGTTAGAAGCAGAGGGAGCGACTCAAATTCGAGATACAGAAACACTTGGTTCAAGACCTTATATTCTTTGGTATAAAAAAGGGGAGGGAGTAATAGAAGAATTAATGGCTCCTGATTTAGAAGAAACCATTATTAGTCAATTAGGAATTCCAGGTAATTGGGACCGAGGAAGAATTACTTCTAGTTTAATTGGACCTGCACGTAGTTGGGAATCTTTACAATGGCAAACTAGTGGAATTGATAATCCTAGTGATAATGCATATTTAGATGTTATAGGAGTGGATAATAGTGGAAATGATTCTTTACTATATTCTCAAGTTATTGCTACAGATACTACCTTAAATGAAATTAGTGCGGAAGAATTTCCATATTTAAAATTAAGGTTTAACTCGCAGGATACTGTTTTAAAATCTACTATTCAGTTAGATTATTGGAGGGTACTTTACGAAGGAATTCCTGAGATAGCATTAAATCCTTCAGCTTATTTTAGTTTTCAAAAAGATACCTTACAGCAAGGGGAAAAATTAAGTATGAGTGTAGCTATTGAGAATATTGGTAGATATGATATGGATAGTTTATTAGTTAACTTTTCAATTACAGATTCAGGAAATAATCAGACTAATTCTTTCAAAAGACTAAAACCTCTACAAGTCGGAGATACACTTGTTGCGAATATCGATTATAGCACCATTAATTTTGCAAATCGAAATACGTTTCAAGTAATAGCAAATCCTAATATGGATCAAGTTGAAGAGACGCTTGTAAATAATATTGGATTTTTTGATTTCTTTGTCGAAACAGATCAGCGAAATCCTTTACTTGATGTTACCTTTGATGGAGTACATATTATGGATGGAGATTTGGTTTCTTCACGACCAAGTATTTTGGTTAGCTTAAAAGATGAAAATCAATTTCTAGCACTAGATGATCCTTCTTTGGTCAAAGTATATTTACAATCACCTAATCAACCAGAAGTGCGACAAATTTTTGTAGATGGAGATACCTTGGTGTTTCTACCTGGGAATGTAAATGGAAACCAGAATAAAGCTCAAATATCCTATAGCCCCAAATTAACAGTAGATGGAACTTATTATCTGATTATTCAAGCTCAAGATCAAACAGGAAATCAGTCTGGAGATTTAGATTATAAGATTAGCTTTGAAGTGAAAAATCAGTCAGCAGTTACCAAAGTATTGAATTATCCAAATCCTTTTTCTACTTCTACTAGATTTGTTTTTACACTTACAGGAAGTGAATTGCCTGAAGATATGAAAATCCAAATTATGACCATTTCAGGTAGAATAGTTAGAGAAATTCGACAAGAGGAATTAGGTCCATTGCACATTGGTAATAACCTAACTTACGCTTGGAATGGTACTGATGAATATGGAGCGAAGTTAGCCAACGGCGTTTATTTATATCGAGTAATTATTAAGAAAAGTAATGATGAAAACTTTGATGAATTGAATACGAAGGCAGATCAATTTTTTAAAAATAACTTTGGGAAATTGGTGATTATTCGGTAGCCTTAGCGCATGTTTAAATTTTTTAAAAAAGATGGTCAATTCTAAAGTAGGGTTGACCATCTTTTTTTAGTTAAACTAGTCAGACAAAAGAAAAAGTTTCTCTATTTTGTATTTGAGTATAAATTGAGTTTTTTTGTGATAAGTTAATTTTCATTTGAGTTTATCAGCCTAAGGTAGACAGGTTCAAAATGAAATCGTACAATGTTGGATCGTAAAACGTCTAACCTTCAACGTCTATCGAATAAAATTTTCCATGTTTTAAATTTCAATAAATACGATTGCCAAAAACTAAACACATATCTGTTGTCTCACCTGTTTACAAAGCAGAGCAATTAGTTGATAGCTTGGTTGCTCAAATCATTCTTCACGTAGAAAAAATTACCATCGATTTTGAGATTATTTTAGTTGAAGACGGGAGTAATGATAATTCATGGGAAAAGATTCAACAAAATTGTCTGAAAGATTCAAGAGTTAAAGGAGTAAAATTGAGTAGAAATTTTGGACAACATTATGCGATTACAGCAGGGTTAGAAGCATCACAAGGGGAATGGATTATTATTATGGATTGTGATCTGCAAGATCGACCAGACCAAATTCCAAAATTATATGAAGCATCTCAGAAGGGATTTGATTTAGTTTTTGCAAGAAGAATTTTAAGGCAAGATGTATTTTTCAAAAGAGCCTCTTCTAAAGTTTTTTATCGTCTTTTCAGTTATCTGACAGAGACAAATCAAGATAGCGCCATCTCTAATTTTGGGGTTTATAATAGAAAGGTAGTGGATGCGATATTAAGCATGGAGGATCAATTAAAATATTTTCCAACCATGTCTAAATGGGTTGGATTTTCCTCCACAACTGTTGATGTAGAACACGGAAAAAGAGAAAGTGGAGCATCTTCCTATTCATGGAAAGCATTAATTGAATTAGCTTTCAACAATATCATCGCCTTTTCAGATATGCCATTAAAGTTGACCATTAAGTTTGGATTATTAATATCTACCGTCTCAGGTATGGTAGGTATCTATTATTTGATTTCTTATTTTTTAGGTAATATAACGGTATCAGGTTTTGCAAGTTTGATTATTTCTATTTGGTTTTTATCTGGTATTATCATTTTTATTCTTGGAATGATTGGTATTTACTTAGGAAAAGTTTTTGAAAAAGTAAAAGGAAGACCCGTTTACATCATAGATAAAACGATTAATATTTAAATGAAAGTTACTATTCTTGGTTTGGGGCAAAAAGCATTAAAGGCAATTCGTGCATTGGATCAAGTGAGCCTGACTTGCATCGAGATGGTGATTATAGGAAAAGATAAAAACATACAAAATGATTATTCACATGATTTAGAAACCTTTTGCATTCAAAATAAAATACGCTACCTATTCCGAATTGAAGGAAAAGAAATTTTGTCAAAAAGATTAATTGCGATTGGTTGGCGTTGGATGATTCATAAAAATGAAAATCAAGAATTAATCGTTTTTCATGATGCTATTTTGCCAAAGTATCGAGGATTTAATCCTTTAGTAACTGCGCTAATTAATGGAGATAGAGAAATTGGAGTTACCGCACTTTTTGGGGAATCAGATTTTGATCGAGGAGATATTATTTGTACACAAAAGTTTGAAATTCAATATCCAATTAAAATAAAAGAAGCAATCGAATTAATATCAAATGGTTATGCTACTTTGCTAAAGGATATATTACAAATGGAAGAAATTCAAGCCGTTCCGCAAGTGGAAAAAAATGCGTCGTATTCATTATGGCGAGATTTTACGGATTACTATATTGATTGGAGTTGGTCTGCGGATAAAATAAAAAAAATGGTTGATGCTGTAGGTTTTCCATATTTAGGAGCAAGAACTAGAATAGAAAATACAGACTTTATTATATCTGAAGTTACTGAAAAAGAAGATGTATTAATTACAAATCGAACTTCAGGAAAAGTACTTTTTAAAGAAGATAAAAAACCAATAGTCGTCTGTGGAAAAGGATTGTTGAGGATTGATCAAATGACTAATGTTGAGAATAATGAAACTCATTTTCCTAAAAAAATTAGAATACGATTCCATTGAGAAATTATGATATTCCTTTCAATAAACCTTGTCTGACGGGTAAAGAGGTTGATTATTTACATCAAGCTGTGAACTCAGGAAAACTTTCAGGAAATGGTGTTTTTACCAAAAAATGCCATCGCTACTTCGAGGAAAAATATCATTTTAAAAAATGCTTACTTACCACTTCATGTACAGATGCACTAGAAATGGCTGGAATTCTCCTTAATCTAAAAGAAGGAGATGAAGTCATTATGCCATCATATACCTTTGTTTCGACTGCGAATGCATTTGTTCTACGGGGAGCGAAAATCATTTTTGCTGATAGTTATCCCGACCATCCAAACATTGATCCTTCGCTGATAGAGCGATTGATAACTCCAAAAACAAAAGCGATTGTAGTCGTTCACTATGGCGGAGTTGCGTGTGATATGGATTCAATTATGGAGATGACCAATCGGCATAATTTATTTGTAATTGAAGATGCTGCGCAAGCGATAGATAGTTATTATAAAGGAAAACCTCTTGGTGGAATTGGGCATTTGGGAGCTTTCTCTTTTCATGAAACTAAGAACATAATTAGTGGGGAAGGAGGAATGTTGGTCATCAATGATGAGCAGTTTTTGGAGCGTGCAGAAATCATTTGGGAAAAAGGAACTAATCGAGCTGCTTTTTTTAGGGGAGAGGTTAATAAATATAATTGGGTGGATGTAGGTTCTTCTTTTTTACCTTCAGAACTCACCGCTTCTTTTCTTTTTGCTCAATTGGAAAACATGGAACTTATTCAAAAAAAGAGAATTGAAATTTGGGAAAAATACTTTGAAGCGTTCCAGTCAATACCCAACAAACTTCAATTTGACATTGCTCCATTACCAGATTATGCAACAAATAATGGTAATATGTTTTATTTATTAATGAAATCAAAAGAGAGAAGAGATGAATTGTTAGGTTATCTTAAAGGAGAAGGTATTTTAGCAGTCTTTCATTATTTATCACTTCACAAAAGCCCGTTTTATAAAAAAGAACATGGTCAACGAGAGTTGACTAATTGTGATAAATTTTCCGATACAATTGTGCGATTACCATTTTATTTTGGATTAGAATTATCGGATGTTTCCCGAATAGTGAATCTCATTTCAATATGGAAATAGCACAAATTTTCTTTGAAGCATTTCTATCACTTTTGATTTTCTTTTTGACGGGGAGTGTTATTGCTTTATTTTTTCCTAGCTTAGAAAATACACCTCAAAAAGTATTTTTTAAATTAATTGCTGGGATATTATTCTGGATAATTGGGATCTCCCTCTTTGCCACTTCTTTCAAAACAATAAATATTTTAGCCTTCCTTTCTTTTCTTTTTTTGTGGAAAAAAGAAGGAAAGCCTCCACGTGAAATTCAACTTCAATATTTTTTTCCAAAAAAAACTGAAATAAAATACCTAGTTCTTTGTCTTCTTGCATTGTCTTGTTTTATAGGTGTTCAATGCTATCGAAATGAGTATTTTAATCTTGAATATGTTTATCTCTCGAATGCTGATTATAGTTTTTACATCACCATGGCAGAATACCAATTTTTGACTGATGTGGAACGATTTACTCCTTGGTATGAACTTCATGAATTATCCAAAGGTGGCGGCGCTGAACCATATCATTATGGAGATATTTGGTTGACAAGTGCTTTCTTACAATGGTGCGAAACTAGCCCATTAAAAATGTATTTATACATTCTACTTCCAGTTATTTCTACTGTTAGTTTTACTGGATTACATACCCTTTATTCGAATCATTCGCCTAAATCAAATAACTATGTAAATATTTTTATTTGTTTTTTGATGATGTTTTCTATTGGAGGAATTCCTTTTGTTCGAGAGGCTTTTGGATTTTCAATTTTGCCGCTTACTTCACCTAAATCTTTTCTATTTTTTAGTTTATGTACGTTAGGATTTATTTTTTTATTAAAAAATAAACACCAAATATTTATAACTATTCTTTGCATCGTTCCAATATTTCATATAATTTATGCGCCACTTATCTTTACGACAACATTTGTTTGGTCAGGATATTTTTATTTTTTCAAAAGAGAAAAATGGACAAAGTATGGATTGCTCTTTCCCGTTTTAATGACACTAGGAATTGTACTATTTTATCTTTTATTTGGAAAGTATAGTACATATTATGATGGGACTTCAAAATTGGAATTGGCGGTTTATCTCAAGGGGTTTTTAATAACTTCTTTTCGAGATGTGTTGTCAAGAGCAATTGTTTTTTATTTACCTGTGATAACCTTGATGGGATGGATTTGGAAAAATAAAAACTATCTGAGTCATCTTGACAAACAAGTATTTAGCTTTTCGGGCGTTTTACTTTTGATGACGATTTTCTTTAGAGGATTGTTGAATTACAATGGTGAATCATTGCAAATTCCACAGATGATTTTCAATCCACTTCTAACGATCATGTTGCTTTTTATTTTTTCGCTTTTGGTGAAGAATGATTTTTTTAATAAAAAATATAAACTGCTGATAAATATTTTTATCATCATTCATTTAGTTTCTTCGATATTTATTTTACTGAATAATTACACTCAAAAAGCGGATAGAATTACTTTTCAGTTCCTAAATCAAATTAAATATGAATTGGCAGAACTTCCACGAATTGGTGTTTTTATCACGACTTCCGAAGACATAAATTTTCATTCTGTCAATCCTCATTTATGTTATGTTGCTGAACCTTTAAAATTGATTGGAAAAAACAAATGGGTTCACTCTATTTCTACTCCAGAGGAGGTGACTAATTTTCCATTTCCTGAAAGAATTTCTAGTATCGTTAACACGCCTTTCTACAAATTTATCCAACAAGAAAAAAAGAATAATAATTATACGACCTATGGGAAAGCACAGAAAGATTTTGTTGAAAAATATAGAATTGGATATGTTTTAATTGAAAAAGGAGGAGTGTTGACTGAAGAGTTAGCATCTATTATTTCAAAGATGATTGAGGAAGAGAATGGAGCATTTCGAGTAGGGATTTTTAAGCAGTAAATTTGTGAGGTATTAAAAAAATGTGTTGAAGAACTTTTTACTAAATCGCAAAAATAGAGTATTGAATTTTAAGAAAAACATCTTTTTAAAAAATGTTTCTATTCTTTCTTTAGGAACACTAGGTGCACAACTAATTAATATTGGTGGGCTTCCTATATTGTCTAGAATGTATAGCAATGCTGAATTTGGGACGCTTGCATTATTCATGGCATTTGGTTCTATTGTATTTTCTTTTTCTACTTTAAAGCTTGATTTAGCTATTGTGAAAACGGAAAAAAGGAATGAAAAAATGGCATTGATCCGTATTTCGTTTATTGCCATATTATTTTTTTCAATTCTATCCATATTATGCCTTTTTATATGTTTATTTTGGAAGTCACAGATAAGTAATTTATTTCTTTTGCTGCTTTTCTTTTTTTTTATTGCGAATGGAGGAAGTAATGTTCTGATATTTTTTTTCAATAGTGAAAAAAAATATCAGAACATTACTTTTGCAAAGGTTCTATTGGCGATTGTTAATCTTATTTTTGCGCTGTTATTGTTTTATTGGGATTCAAGTTTGGGACTTATCTGTGCGATTACTTTAGCTAATATTTTTTCTTTTTTAGGATTGGTGATTTTTTTCAGAGAGGAAATACCAAGTATTTTTAAAATAGAAAATACCTTTTCTAAAAAGGTTTTATATCAAAATATCAACTTTATTAAGTTTAGCACGATCGCCTCATTTTTAGATATTTTATCCTACCAAGTAATCATAATTATTTTATCTACTTATTATTCTAAAGAGATAACAGGTTCTTTTTTTATGTCGATGCGAGTAGTTCTTTTGCCCACAGCTTTGATTGGAGCAGCGATTGGTCAGGTTTTTTATAAAGAAATTTCAGATAAGTTTTCACGTAACCAACTAACAAAAAATGATTTTTGGAATATTTGGAAAATATTGTTTAAAATAGGAATTATCCCATTGATTATTTTTTTGTTTTATGGAAAAATACTTTTTGTTTGGGCGCTTGGAAATGAATGGATTTTAGCGGGAGAGATGGCAGTTATTTTAGTTATTAAAGGTTTTTTTAATTTTCTGAGCAGCCCAACAAGTTCGGGTTTTGTAGTAATTAATAAGCAACAGTATAATTTGATTTTGACAGCAGTTCGAATAACTTATACGATTATTTTACTTTGGTTGTCAATCCTTAGGAATGATATATTTTTCTTTTTGAGATGGTATACTTTTTTTGAAATCTTACAGATGCTAATATATAATTTTTTAATGCTGAATAATCTTCCTGATAATAATATTGAATGATAGGAGTGAGCTAATTTTAATTTTTACACACACACACATAAATGCACTTAAAAAAAATGTCACTAAATAAATAGATTTGAAAAATAAAAATATTCTCTTTTTATGTTCATGGTATCCTTCGAAAGTTCAGTTGTTCAATGGTAACTTTGTTTTCAAACATGCGAGAAGTTTAGTTAAAAAGAAAATTAATCTTTTTGTACTTGTAGTATGTGAAGACTTGGTACTTAGAAAAAGGTTTACCTTAGAAGAAGGATCAAAAGAAAATGTGAAAGAATTGGTGGTATATTATTCCTACCCTTTTAAGTTTTTAAAACAATTATATAAGTTTATAGCCTATTTAAAAGGAATAAAATATATAAAGCAAAAGCAAGGTAAGATAGATTTAATACATGTCAATGTTTTGATTGATGCAGGTTTTATTGCATTGTTAGTGAATTATATCAAAGGGACTCCCTATATAATTACAGAACATTCATCTATTTTTTCTCCCCTTAATCCCAAATCTTACTCAAAGGTTTTAAAACCTTTAATAAGAAAAGCTATTCAAAGGAGTAAGTTCATATTACCTGTTTCAAATGAGCTGGGAAATAATATGAAGAAAATATTTTCAGAAGTACCTTATAAAAAAATACCCAATGTTGTAAATGAAAATATTTTTCATATTTCAAATCCAAAAGTCAAAGGAAAAAATTTGAAATTTCTACATGTTTCAAGTTTTGCAAAATTGAAAAATGTAGAAGGAATCCTTACGGTTGTTAAAAAATTGAGTTTACAAAGAACTGATTTTTCAATGACGATAGCTGGAGATGGTGATCTTGAAAAAATAAAGAATATTGCGAGAGGAAAAGGTATTCCTACTAATAATATTAATTTTCATGGAACAATGAACGAAGTTGAAACAGCGGAGATATTTCGTTCACACGATGTATTTGTTTTATTTAGCGATTACGAAAATCTCCCTTGTGTATTGCTCGAAGCTCAAATGTGTGGAATGCCATTGATTGCTACTAATGTTGGAGGAGTTGCAGAAATATTATCTAGCGAAGAGGATGGAATATTAATTAAGGCAGGAGATGAAAAAGAATTGTTAAATAGCCTAAATCACATGATTGATAATTTTGCAAAATATAATCCATTTTTAATAAGAGAAAAGGCTATCCAACAATTTAGTGAAAAAGCTGTAACGGACAATATAATAGAAATTTATAGAGATGTTTTAAGCCTGTATTAAATTACTTTCTCCTCCCCACAATCCTCCCATAATTCAAATCCATCCCCGTCCTTTCATACTCAAACTTCACAATCTCAAATCCATTCTCCTCCAATTTTTTCACAATCTCATCCCCAGTAAAATCCGGATCTTTCATATCATGAAACTCCATCGAAATCACATTAATTTTTTCAAAGATAGAACTAAGAGTATTAAACAAAATAGCATATTCTGCCCCCTCACAATCCATTTTCAAAAAATCGATTTGCTCAATCTCATTATCCTTAATAAATTGCTCCAATGTTTTCACTTCAACCTTTTGAGTATTTTTCTCTTTCCCAAGCAGCGCATAATTTTCAATCAAAGAATGATTAATACTAAGTCCTGTATATAAATCAAGTATTCCATTTTCTCCGCCAATTGCCATTTGGAAAGTTTTTACATTTTCGATTTGACAATCTTCTAAATTTTGTTGAAGTGAATTGAAATTTTCTTTGCTTGGTTCGATGGAAAATATTTGAGAATCAGCAGAAGTATTTTTTGAAGCAAAAATCGAAAAATATCCATAGTGGGCACCGATATCAACTACAGTCACTTTTTTATAAAAAGGAAAGTAATCAGCATATTCTCTTTCTTCAAAAATGGCTTTTAAAACATTAAGTGCATTTTTATTCTTTGAGTAATTAAGCGTAAGACCAACCACGTTACAAATTTTTGTAAAGGTTTTTTTATCTCTTCTTAAAATACGTTTTAAAAGATTGATCATAGATTGATTATTTCAATTTATACAGAATTTCCAAAAACCTTGACCCAAAATTTTTCAAATTAAAATATGGCACTTGCTCCGCACCAAATTCCTGCCTCACCTTGGCAATCCCTTCAATCACACTCCCACAAAAATCAAAACGAGATTTTCCTAAAATCTCCTTCGCATATTTAATTGATTCCCAAATAATCAAAACTCCCGCACCGCTATTTCGAAAAATAGGATCACTTCCGGTCATTTGAAAATAAGCAGTCTCCTCGTCCCAAGTCAAATAAGCAACAGAATGAATTTGCTCATTTTCATCAATTCCAAAAAATACCTTCCTTGCATTTTCTTTTTCTAAAATAGAATCAAAATTTTTGACAAAATCGAAAGAGTAGGGGACTCGCATTTGCTGTTTTTCAAAAGTCATTTTTTGTACGTCATAAAATTCTTCAAGACTTCGATCCGATACTATTCTAATTGACTTTTGAGCTTTGGTAATTTTATTATTACGATAATTAGAACTGATTTTTTGAGATATTTCCTCCAAGGTTTGCGACAAATCAATCAAAAAGGAATATCGTACCGTCGCTTCAAATCCCTCCCAATAAAATGGTAACCAATTTGTAATCGAAGGATGAAAATTTTGATCAAAGAAATCGAACTTTGGAAGTTGCTCAATAAAAACTCGCATCAACTTTTCTTGCTGTTTTACTGAGCGAAATTTTCTAGAAAAATATGGGCCCAAACATGGCGTAATTAGCGGCATTCGGGAAAGCGAAAATCCAAATTGCTTTTTTTTCAAAATCGGCATCGTCGCGGCTATCTCACTTCCTTTTTTTATCATCAAAATATCCCAACCACTTTCACCACAAACTGCATCCAAATACCAAGATTTTGAAAATAGAGGAATCTCTTTTTCTTTTTCACAAAATAAAATATACGCCTCTTTATCGGTCATTTATGGAAAAATAAATATTTTGGGTTTATAGAATTAGGAAATTTGATCTAAAGAAGTAACTTACGAAAAATAATAATTGGAAAATTTCGTTTTGTTCAATTATTGAGTAAATTTGTTACTCAAAATCGTGTTGAATTTAACATTTGCACGATTTCCCAATTTAGAAATTACTTTGATGATTATTGATAGTAAGAGTAACCAGCGAAATCCTTTCGCTGGTTTTCTTTATTTTAAACACTTGATCAAGTATTTAGCTTCTATCGAATGGATGTTTTGACAATGGAATTTTAGCCAAAGGATGATAATCTCCCACTAATCCAATCGGTGTTTTATGGCGAATATCATAAACCGTTTCAATCGCTTTTCTCGCCAATCCAATTCTAAATCCATTTCCTTTTAAAATCTCTTCGTAGCTACGAGTGTGTAACTCCGTAAATCCACCGCTAAATTCAAATTCTTGATTTTCGATTTGGATCGATCGATAAGTTCGAAGTCCTTTTTCTTTGATGTGTTCTGGAATTAGATCATAGTTAATTCCCAGAAACCAGCGCACATTCGCTCGTTCTAATTCCAAGAAACCAGCTGCTCGATCATGCTCATGAACATGGACCGTACTCTTTTTCACATCACCAAAAATCCAAGAAAGCATATCATAAAAATGCACGCCAATATTCGTAGCAATTCCTCCAGATTTACTTTTGTCTCCTTTCCAACTCGCGTAATACCAATTACCTCGAGAAGTCAAATAAGTCAAATCAATATCGAAAATTTTATCCTTTGGCGCTTTGTCCACTTGCTCTTTTAATTCGATCACACTTTTATGCAAACGCAATTGAAGGATGTTATAAATTTTCTGTCCAGACTCTTTTTCTGATTCTTCGAGCGCATCAATATTCCAAGGATTGAGGACGATCGGTTTTTCGCAAATCACATCTGCGCCATTTCTTAAGCCAAATCGGATGTGGGCATCGTGTAAATAATTCGGAGAACAAATGCTGACATAATTAACAGCATCTCCTTTTCTTCGGAGTTTTTCCAAGTGTCGATCGAATCGCTCGAACTCTGTAAAAAAGGCAGATTTTGGAAAATAGCTATCAATTACTCCGACTGAGTCAGAAGTATCCAAAGCAGCTACTAAATTATTATTGGTATCTTTTATAGCACGCATATGTCGAGGAGCGATATATCCTGCTGCGCCAATCAATGCAAAGTTTTTCATGATATTTCTTTTGTTACTTTATTTTCTTTAAGGTGATATTTTTCTTCATTTCCAGGGCAAGTGGCGATGCCGTTTTCGTCAAAAATAAGTCGCTCGCCATGTTCGCTAATCCAACCAATCTGTCGAGCAGGAACGCCCACCATGAGTGCATAATCTGGCACTTCGGTTTTGATGACAGCACCAGCACCTATGAATGCATATTGGCCAATGTTGTTTCCGCAAACGATGGTGGCATTCGCACCAATGGAAGCCCCTTTTTTGACGATGGTTTGTCGATATTCGTCCTTTCGGATTACGCCGCTTCTAGGATTATAAACATTGGTAAAAACCATCGATGGTCCAAGGAATACATCATCTTCACAAAATACGCCTTCGTAGATGGAGACGTTATTTTGAACTTTGACATTGTTGCCTAAAACGACTTTAGAGGCCACGAATACATTTTGTCCAAGGCTGCAATCTTTTCCAATTTTACAATTAGGCATCACATGACTGAAGTGCCATATTTTGGTTCCTTCTCCGATTTCGCAACCCTCATCGACGTAGGCTGATTCGTGGGTGAAGTAATTTTTATTTGACATTTATTATTCGGTATTTGAATTTTAAAATGGAAATTTTAAAGCGGTCGGTTCCGACCGTTTTAAACCAATTCTATTTTTTGCAAAAGTAAGTAAAAGAGCATTATTAAAAGTAAGAAAGGCATTCTAAAAGTTTGCATAAATTTTTGATTCGAACTCAGATTTGTTTTTTAAAAATGAAAAACGAATCAGCAGTTTAAGTAAAAGAGCAGTATTAATTATGCTTTTTAAGCGCATCTTTTTCCGTCATTTTTCCTTAAAAAATAATTCCGTACCGAAGGGTATGCAATGATTTTTTAAGAAAAACTATCGAAAAAATATTACACTTAAAAATTCATACTTAATACTGCTCTTTTACTTACTTGCTAATCCGTTTTTACATTTAAATAACCCCAAAATATTTTTTACTTTTTAGTAATCACCACCTTCTCCGAAATACTTAAATTTCCATTCGAAATTTTTACCAAATAAATTCCATGATAAACCGTCTGCACATCAAAATAAGCAATCGTACTTCCTTTGCTAATTTGAGAAGTACTCACTACTTTTCCAGAAAGATCTAATAATTCAATTTTCAAATCTTCATCTACCAAACCTGCCACTTGAATCGCGATCAAATCAGTTGCTGGATTTGGAAAAATAGCAATATTTAGATTTTTGAATTCAGTTTCCGAAAGACTTGAGGTACCATCGTAAACGGTCGTTGTTTCATTTACTGAATTCACTTTTCGGTTTTCTGAGATGCCATAAAAAGTTGGCCCAACGACATAAGGATAAGCGGAATTCCAATTTTCATCCACCGTTGCGAAGTAGGCGTAAGTGCCATCAGGATACTCAGGAGTAATACAAAATCGGCCATTATGTTCATCCAAATAATCTTCCTCGGTAGGAGTAATATATTCATAATCTTCTCTAAAATATCCCAGGAACAGCACTTGAGTACTAGTTCCACCTGGACCATTTATAGTGATGGTTTCATCCACATCTGGCCCGTTGGGTCTAGTCGTCATATTTTTTAGTTGGTAGCTTGATTTTATTCGAGCGACTCCACCTGTTCCATCTGTATTTTTAAAACCATAGGCGCCATAAATAGGAAAACCATCGTAGGCAAAACCGATCAATGGAGAATGTTGGGTTGCATCAATAGCATATAAACCTTCTGCATCGTACAGATTACAAATGTCAGAAACCACATTTATATCCAATTTAAAAGCAGATGGATTTTGATGATGGTGATAATTCCCCATGGCTGGATGTGCTTTGGAGCAATCGAATCCACCCATTTCAGCAGGGATAGCATCTCGGTTCCAATCATTTTGTGCCATTGGACCACCTGGGCAAGGATCGTTTCCAGGACCGCCACAAAGTGTGTTGGTATTTGGATTCCACGCTACTCCATCTCGATAATCGAATAAGGCTACACCGTTGATGAAAACACCGATATTCCCTCCATTGGTAGAAATAGGAGTACCCGTATTCTCTTGAGGAGTAAGTGGAAATTTAAAAATCCCATCTTGATCAGTAGCTTGAGATGGATTTCCATCAAGGAAGGGACCAGTTGGATATGCAGGAATTCCTTTGGTACTCACGTAAACGAAATCTGTGGAATATTCTACTTTTTGACAATTATAGAGCATCCCATTATCAATTGCGGTGGAGTTACCTGACATATAATAACTTCCAGTTTCGGTGGTGTTTTGCAACCAAGAAGTGATGGCAGGACTTTGTGCCTGACAAATTACTGCCAAGCTGAAAATGTAGATAGAAAGGAGAATTTTTTTCATGTTTTAATATTGTTTTTAATGAAGACAGTTTAGGTTAGGGAAGACCTACTTTTTTTAGATAAAATTGAGTTTTAAACTAGATTATCTTTATTTCTTGAGAGTTGTTGATCTTCTGGAGCATTGTACTTTTTTTCATTGAAAAAAAAAGCACCAAAAAATTCTATGCGAAAAAATAGCTTAACGCAAGGCAGGCTCCCGCTCCCTCATTTTTCGCAGATCCTCGCCTGCTCCTTACTACTCATGGTTTTCCTTC
This sequence comes from uncultured Saprospiraceae bacterium, assembly GCA_905480595.1. Lineage (GTDB taxonomy): Bacteria > Bacteroidota > Bacteroidia > Chitinophagales > Saprospiraceae > CAJQQY01. Next base: position 28,879 of record CAJQQY010000416.1, read on the forward strand.
CAAATGAAATTTTTCTAAAAAGTGCAAAACTTATTTTAATACTTCTCTTGGAAATTGATGCTTTTGATCGAAGACAAATTTTTTATCGTTGAGCGTGAGTAAGAATGCGATTAAATCTGCTTTTTCATTGGGAGTCAATTGGATGTTATTTTTTAATTCTTTGGCGAGTGTTGGACTTTGGAAGATTCCTTTGGTGTAGTGATGGAGGACTTGATTTAATTTTCGAAATCTGCCATCGTGCATGTAGGGATGGGTAAAAGTTAGATTTCGTAAAGTGGGTATTTTAAATTTTAAGCTATCGTCACTTTGTTTGGTGATCATCCATTTTCCAAAATCATTTAGAGTGGTATCGACACGGAGTCCATTGTTGGCAAATTTTTGATTGGAAAAGAGCGGTTCCGTGTGGCACGAGTTGCAGTTTTTTTGAAATAATAAATAGCCGTTTTGTTCTTGTTGGGAAAATTGGGTTAGGCCACTTTTGACTTCATCATATTTGGAAGTGGCGGAAACTAAAGTCAATTGAAACTGAGATAATGCTTTTAAAATATGCTCACCGGTAATCAAACTATCTTGGAAAGCTTGATAAAAAAGTGCTGGATAGATTTTTTTGTTTTGCAATTTTTTGACGACATTTTTTAAGCTCTCATTCATCTCTTTGGGGTGACTGATTGGAGCGAGTGCTTGCATGTCGAGATGATTGATGGCACCGTCCCACATAAATGTTTTATGCCAAGCGAGGTTGAATAGAGCAGGAGCGTTTCGAGTTCCGATTTCATCATTGATGCCGTGGCTTAAATCATGGTCGGTGTGGGCAAATGCATTGTAAGGTGAATGGCATGAGGCGCAAGAAATTGTATTGTCACTTGATAAAATTGGATCGTAAAACAATGCTCTTCCAAGTTCTATTTTTTCTTTTGTAAGTGGATTGTTAGAAAAATTGTATTCGGGTTTTGGGAAATGTTTGGGAGGATTGAAATAGGGAATTTGTTCTGCACAAAATGCAAGACAACCGAAAAGAACTAAGATTAGAAAGTAGAATTTTAATTTCATTTTATATTAAAAAAGGTTCATTGGAAACCCTGTGATTTAAATCAATCGAAAATTAAAAATAACACTTCCTTTGGTCATTTTTATTTTCAACTTTCGATTGACCACGGGTTTTTCAAAGAACGATAAAAAATAGCGAAGCAATTAATTGAGCCATATCAACTGCTTGTTGATTGGGACTCATGATTTGATACGTTTCTTTAAAATTTATTTTTTCCAAAAGTTGATCAATCGGTAATTCGATCGAGATATTTTTTTTATTAAGAATGTCTAACTCCACCTGTTGCACATTGGCAAATGGAGCTTGATAACCGCCGAGATGAAATTGGAAAAAGTTTTTTCGAGCAGGACAACTTGGCGTGACACCTTCCAATTTAAAATTAATATATCCACTTTGCCAAGTCCAATACATTCCATTCGTCGGATCTAAATCTCCGCCAAAAGCTCCTGAAATATTGGTCAAGCTGTCAATTCCAAAATCGAATTTTATTTTATTAAAATCTTGAGAGGTATTTTTTCCCAAATCAATTTTCAAAGATTCAGGAAATTCCAAATCAACTAAGTGCTGTTTTTTTTCCAAAATAGCAACTAATTCTTCGTCTTGAAAAAACTGAACATTTGAAACATAAAAACGGATAGCATCAAAATAGATGCTATCCGAGTGGGAGGGTGTTAGATATTTTTCACCCACGTTTATAGGATGATGATTGATAGAAAGCTTAAACTCGATGAACTCATTTGAGGTTTGTGCAAAAGAACTAACAGAAAATAATAATAGGACAAAGAAGTTATAGAATTTCATATAAATTAGATGGCAAGATGTTTTAAAACTTGTGTTGATTTTTATTTATTTTCATTCTTGTTGTTCACAATGAATTGAACTTCCTTCACTCTACTTTTTTTAATCGAAAGAATTACCCGATGCTGGCATCGGGTGCTAAAAAGACATTGGTTCTACTAATGTTATTTGTGGAAATTGATAGCCTCTTCTTTTTTTCATTGGAAAAAAAAGAAGCAAAAAATCCTAGGCGAAAAAAATGCTTTACACAAAGGCAAGCACCCGCACCCTCATTTTTCGCCCATCCTCGCCCGCTCCTTACTGCACATGGTTTTCCTTCTAATTTTAAGTTTTCTAAAAGAAGACAAACTTTATCTTTTCAAGTTAAAGTAGGTCTTAATGTATAAGATTTTTTACAAAGTTATCGTCAGGTCGCCCGAAATCTGAATAACTTCTCCGTCTAAATATTCAATTTCGGCCATCCAAATATAAACACCTGAGCTGACTAATTTTCCTTTAAAAAATCCATTCCAACCATAATTAAAATCATTGGGCGGTAAATCATTTCCTGCAAAAACTACTGCTCCCCAGCGATTAAAAACACGCATGTTTTTTATCAATGAGACAGATTTGTTGGCATTGATAAAAAAGTAATCGTTAGCACCATCACCATTTGGCGAGAAAGCATTAGGGACAAAAACGTCTCGAATTTTATTGACAAAAACATTAATCGAATCGCTCGTCGAACAATCGTCGATGGAAGTTACGGTCAAAAAATAAGCAGCATTATTAAGTGGTGCAACCATTGGGCGAAGACAAGTATCACAATCTATGGCATTATCTGAGCCAGTCCAAATGATGTCAATGAGGTTCGTATTATTTGTCGAAACTGGAATTAAAATATCGCAACCTAAATCCACTTCCAAATCTGGCCCCATAAAAAGGACTGGAATATCAGGCGCAGTCAACGTTCCGCTGTCGGTCGTTTCGCAACCATTATCGTCTATGATGGAAATATCGTAAGTGCCAGAAGCAAGGTCTTGATAAATATTTGCTGAATTAAAAGGGCCACTTCCCATCGCAGTTTGGTAAGAAGGTGTTCCACCCCAAATGGAATCTATTTGAATTAAGCCAGTTTCGAATCCATCACAATTGGGATCGATATAATTGATTAAAGATTCAATCGGAGTAGGTTCGGTCAAAGTAATATTATTGGTTTGGACACAACCATTATCATCGGTGATGCTGACAGTATAAAAACCTGCAGCGAGGTTATTGGCTTGAACTCCCAGTTGCATTTGACCATCGCTCCAAGCGAAAGAGTAGGGGGTGACTCCACCATTTCCAGTTGCCAAAGCTGTTCCATCCATTCCGCCATTGCAACTCAAATTAAAACCATCAATATCAATTGCATCAGTCGCAACGGTCAAAACCGAAGGCTCAGTTACTTCTTGAAAAAGCACCACATTATTTCCAAAATTATCCATGATGTTGATTTCATAAATTCCTGCAGGGACATTGGAGATTTGATTATTATCAAAAAGGACTTTACTTCCTGATCCAAAAATCGTTACGTCTGTGATATGTTCCCAAACATAAGAAAAAGGAGGAGTTCCATTTTGTACAGAGAAAACCAAAAAGCCATTTGCATCTCCATTACAAATAGGAGAAATAAATTCTGTTGATCCAATTATTTCACATTCGACCATAAATAAATCGAGTGTAACAATACTATC
>CAJQQY010000417.1 GCA_905480595.1 uncultured Saprospiraceae bacterium
GAGGAAAAGAGCGGAGATGAATGGGCATTTTAAGAATATTATCCCACCGATGTGAATTAACTGCAGCAGGACTCTCCCTAGTCTAGTCCAACATATTCTGGACTCTGGAGAGTCCAGCTACTAATAAAAAAACCATCCAAATATTAAAGGTGCTATTGGACCCCTGGTATGACATGATTAGGGTAGCCGATTCATTTTGGGTAATCCCCTTGCTTCATTCTTCTTGCGAAAAAATCCGGCCGGACAAGTCAACGGCTTGAGGCCCGCCCTACTCATGATTCGAGTCTTTTCCCTAATATTATAAGTATCGGACCATAGCTTAATAATATTCAGATGGATTTATTTTTAATTTCTTATCGACATCTTTTTGTCAATTGGGTCGCAAGATATGTCAAAATTATTAATACCACAATATTGTTTTTTTAGTTTTTTTTTAATAAGAGGTGACTTGATTTAGCAGACCACCATACACTTTTTTAATATCAACAATCTTCGTACGTTTGTGTTCAGAAAAAAACATAGATTTTCATGAAATTAAGAGGTGAATTGTTTTTTGTAAAACAATTAGGTTTACGATTTCTCGGCTTGCTATTAGTCTGGATGGTTTGTAGAATTGGCTTTTATATTTTTAATACTGATGCATTTCCGATTGGTAGCGTTTGGAATTTTTTAAAATTACTTTTCTTTGGATTACGATTTGATTTAGCAGCACTAGTTTATGTGAATTCGTTGTTGGCCCTCACCTATATTATTCCTTTTTCATTTCGAAAAAATCTAATCTATCAAAAAGTTCAGAAGTGGATTTTCATTCTAGTTAATTCTATAACTTTAATTTTTGAGGTAGGTGATATGGGCTATTTCCGATTTTCTTTTCGACGAGCAATAGGGAGTGATTTGAATTTAATTGGAGAGACAACGAATATGGCATTTCAGTTCTTTTATGACTTTTGGTACTTGATGGTAGTCTATGCTTTGTTAGTTGTTTTGTTGAATTTTATTTATAAAAAAACAACACTTCCTACTCCTAATATTAAGTTCAATTTCATTATACAAATCTTGATTTTTCCAGTTGTCATTGGACTATTAATTATTGGAATGCGCGGCGGAATTCAGCTTCGACCTATTATGTCCTTGACTGCTGCGCAATATGTCGATGATATGCGATTGATGCCTTTGCAAACGAATACCACATTAAGTTTACTCTTCTCCGTTCAGCAAGATTTCATTGAAGAAAAAAAATATTTACCAAAGGAAGAAGAAGCCAAATTATTTTCTATTTCCAAGAATCCAAAACCACAAAGCGAGTTCAAAAAAGAAAATGTTTTCATTATTGTTTTAGAAAGTTTTGGCAAGGAACATATTGGTTTTTTTAATGATTATGAAAAAAGTCCTACTCCGTTTATTGACTCTTTAATGTTAGAAAGTTGGTATTTTGAAAATGCCTACGCTGATGGAGTTAGATCGACGCAGGGCATCGCCGCGATATCTGCAAGTGTTCCTGCCCTAATGGATAACGCATTAATGTTTTCTCCCTATCAAGGAAATCGGTTGGATGGGATTGCTGCTCATTTAGGTAAAAAAGGATATTCAAGTGGATTTTTTCATGGGTCTAATCCTGGCTCGATGGAGTTTGAACGTTTCTCAAAATTGACGGGTTATCAGAATTTTTATGATCGGACAGCTTATCCAAATCAAGAAGATTACGATGGTAATTGGGGGATTTGGGATGCCCCATTTTTTCAATTTACAGCGAATGAAGTTGACAAATATCAAGAGCCGTTTACTGCGCTTTTGTTTTCGCTTACTTCACATCATCCATATTATGTAGAAAAGTTTTTTGAGGAGAAACATCCAAATGAAAAACCACTCTTACGAGCCATTCGATATACTGATTTTGCATTGAAACAGTTCTTTGAAACAGCTAAAACGATGGATTGGTACGACAATACTTTATTCATTATTACTGCCGATCACGTTGGAAAACGGTCCATAAGAAAATATAAAACCTTAGTTGGATCTTTTCAAATTCCTCTGCTTTTTTACAAACCAAACTCTGATTTAAAAGGAAAAAACGCTTCCATCATTCAGCAAACAGATATTCTTCCCACCGTTTTAGAATATTTGAATTATGATGAATCGTATAATGCTTTCGGTGAAAGTGCTTTTGATACTTTGGCTGATAAAAACGCATACATGTACTCCAGTCAAATCTATCAAATTTTGAATGATAGTTTACTACTTTCTTTCGACCAAAAGGAAACGATAGGAGTCTATAATTATAAAAAAGATGTATTTTTGCAGCAAGATATAAAGGATAAGAACTACCCTGTAAATACATTGTTAGAAAACAAATTAAAAGCTGTTATTCAGGCTCATCATCGAGCCATGATTAATAATCAATTAGTTAACCCCAATTAGGAAGTAAAACACAAGCTTCTGAAAATCAATACTTTACAACCAAAATACTCAACTTTGAATTTATCAAAAAGAATAGAAGCACTTGTTTACCTCGGAGGAATTCTTCAGTTGAAGGAAGACGAATTAATTGCTACTCAACAAATGAGTAAAAGCAAAAACAATTGGTTTACACTTGAAAATAGTGATCGAGCTTTGAAAAATATTATTACTAATTTTTTACAAAATGAAAAATTAGAAGCATGGGCAGAACAATATAAAATTCCTGAAATTTCTCCTCAAAAAAATATAGGTATTATTATGTCAGCAGGTTTCCCGTTGGCTGGTTTTCATGATTTGCTTTGCACTTTTATAAGTGGACATCATGCTAAAATAAAACTTTCAGCAGAAGATAAGTTCTTAATTCCATATTGTATCAAAGTGATGAAAAGTGAATTTCCAGAAGTGGATAATTATTTTTCATTCGTGGAAAGAATGACAGATTTTGATGCGATCATCGCAAATGGAACTCGAGATTCAATAAAAGTTTTTGAAACTTATTTTTCAAAATTTCCAAATATCATTAGAAAAAATAAATTTGGGATTGCGGTTTTAGATGGGAAAGAATCGAAAGAAGATTTAGCAAAATTAGGAGAAGATATTTTCCATTATTTTGGTTTGAGTAGTCGGAACATTTCTAAGATTTATATTCCTAGAAATTATGATTTTGTGCCTCTAATGGAGGCGACACATGAGTTTAATAACATTGTACTTACAAATAAATATAAAAACAATTTCGACTTCAATTACACTTTGCAAATCATTAATAAAATGGATTATAAGGCGAATGGTTGTATCATGATAATCGAAGACGAAACGTTGCAATCAAGGGTTGCCATGCTGCATTATGAAATTTATCCTGATGAAAATCACTTGAAGAATTTACTGAAAGAAAAGTCTTCTGAAATTCAACATGTCATTTCTAACAATACTTTTACAAATTTCAAAAACAAAAATTTTGGTGCAGCAAACGTAATTGAATTAAATGATTACGAAAATGGAATTGATGTGATGGATTTTTTAAAAAAATTAAATTAGGTCTGTAGCTAATTCAAAATAACAACTATGACAAAGCAAGAAAAAGCAAACGAAATCCATAAAATTCTTGAAGAATTATATCCAACTACTCCAATTCCTTTGGATCATAAAGATCCATACACCCTACTCGTTGCCGTACTTTTATCTGCCCAATGCACAGACGAACGAGTGAATAAAGTGACGCCCCACCTCTTCGAAAAAGCTGATAATCCAACAGATATGGCTGCACTTGATGTTGATGATATTAAGGCAATTATTCGCCCATGTGGACTTTCTCCTCGCAAGTCAAAAGCGATTTCAGAATTATCTAACATTATACTTACGGAGCACAATGGAGAAGTTCCCCAATCTTTTGAGGAGTTAGAAAAGCTACCCGGAGTTGGACATAAAACCGCTTCGGTGGTGATGGCCCAAGCATTCGGTTATCCTGCCATGCCTGTCGATACACATATTCATAGATTGGCTTACAGATGGACTTTAAGTACTGGAAAAAATGTGGTGAAAACAGAAGCAGATTTGAAAAAATTATTCCCAAAAGAAAGTTGGAACAAGTTACATTTACAAATTATTTTTTTTGGAAGAGAGTATTGTCCAGCTCGTGGACATGATCCATATGAGTGTCCAATATGTAGTAAATATGGACGAAAAAGTTTGTTGAAGTAATTCTTTATCAAAAAGGATAACCCACCGAAAGACTACCTCGAAATTTATCCAATGCTAAATCCCTTAAGGATAACCAATTTTCTCCTTTCTCATTTTGGTAAGGATTTCTTAGTCTATGTCCTAAATCAAATCTAAGTATAAAATATTCCACATCTAATCGTAATCCAATACCTGCACCAACAGCCATCTCAGTAAAAAATTCAGAGGCTTTCCCTAGGTCAGCTCCTGGCCTTCCTATATCTTTGTTAAGTAACCAAATATTACCAGCATCAATGAAGGCAGCACCTTTTAAATACCAAAACATATTAAATCGATATTCCACATTCATTTCATATTTTAAGTCACCTGTTTGATAAAAATTCGTAGTAGATGCATCTACTGCTGGATCAACATATGAACCTGGTCCAAGTTCCCGCAATCGCCATGCACGCATACTATTGGGTGCACCTACAGCAAATTGTTTGACATAAGGTACCTCATTGGAAAATCCATAATCTCCTGCGACTCCAATATTAACTCGGGTAGCTAACAAACGACCTCCTGAAAACTTTCGATAGAATCTAAAATCTCCTTCTAGTTTTAAATATTGAGAAAACTCATATTTATTAGCTAGCTTAAAAGTGATGTCTTCTTCAATTATTAGATTTCGAATCTTATTAATTCCCCAAACTTCTAAACCCGAAATTTCTAAATTACCTCTTACCAAATAAGAAGATTTTCCACTTCTTCCAATATCTTTTTGATGCACTATATTGATGTCTCGAAATAGCAAACCTCCACTTGTAAATAATTGAGATCTAAAACTTCTTTCTAAATAAGCGTTTTTGGCAATAACTGAATCTTGAAATGACTGAGACAAAACTGGATCTAAAAAGTCTATACCAATTTTATTAACACCAATTTCTAAATTCTTATTTGAACGGAATTTCCAACCCCACGATCCTGCAAAAATGTCGATTCTATAATTTCCAGTATTAGCTAAAATATTATATTTTAAAGAGGTACTCGTAACTCCCTGCTCTTTTAATTTTTTATAAAATGTCTTTCCGTTTTTCTTATTGCCCATTGATAATATTGAAATCAATGCATAATCTGATTTAAATAAATCATGATACTTTGGAAAATCCATCGTAAAATTCAAGTTCACATTCCATGAATTAACACTAAAATTTTCTCTTGGAATTACTTCTACTCCACCTTCTGTTCGTGCTGTAAAAACTTCTCCTCCTCTAAATGTATTTCGGTTTCTATAACTTAAACTTGCTGATGTTCCCACAAACGCACTACTAGTAGTTACGATTCTTGAATTATTAAACTCAAAATCCACCCCAAACTCTTGCCTCTTTTTTGGAATCAATCTAATCTCATAATTCAAAATAGAATCTGCTTTTTCAGAAATGGATCGTTTGATATTTACAAATTGAAAAATATCCAAACTCCCTAATTGCACCCGAGTTTTATCAATATTATTTAGGCGATAAAGATCTCCTTGCTGTATAAATATCTTTCGATCTAATGCTTTTAATTTGATGAAATGTTTTCCTTCTCCAACATAATAATGTCTATCATTAAAAATAGAATCTTGATTCATAATTGGATTCCCATTCTCATCGTACATAGATATCACCGTAATTTCTCCGATGGAATAAGTCTTATGTTGGGAGGAATCTTTTGGAAGCAATACTTCCAATTCAACATTTTTAAGCTGATTATATGTTGTGTCTGTGGAAAGAGTATCCGTTTGAATTTTGGAAAAATATTTTTTATAAAAATTTGCATAACCATTATTCAGAAGGTGCAAAGTAATTCTCCTCACCTCTTCCTCATAAGTATTCTTACTTGCTGGAGAGCCTGTAGGCAATAAAGTTTCCGCCTTTAGCTCTTGAAGAATTTTATGAATAGCTGTATCCTTACTCGTAAAACTTACCTCATCTAAATAATACCTTTTCCCTGTTTTGATATAATAGGTAACATGCGTTTTTTTCTTTCGGAATCCTTTCTTTTTAGTTTCAAATTCTACTTTTGCATCAAAGTATCCTTTGTTCCGCAACGCCTTCTCCATATTCTCTGCCGACAGGTCGGCTTTCTCTAAACTATAAACTGCTGGTGTCTCTGCAAAATTTTTCAAAACAAATCTTCCCCACCATGTGGTATCACTTTTCGCTTGGATATGATAATAATACCATGGCCCAAGACTTGGTAAAACTCCTAAAAATTTAGAATTGGGTTTTTGGTAAGTCAATGTTCCCATTTCAAATTGAAGGCCTCTGACATTATCAACATTTTCTTTATCCTGAACTTCAATCTTATTTTTACGCAACATAGTTTCACCTTCTTCCAAATGCTTCAGCGTCCCACAACTTGTTCCAAGAAGAAGGATGAAAAAAATAAAAAATGTGTACCTTATCGCGCTGTTCCAATTCATGCTGTCAGAATAACTAATCTGATTTTTTTAGAAAAATTTCGTTTTATTCTATATCAACGAAATTTATAAAAAAAAGGTAATATAAAATTTACTCTATTTTAAATTATTTGAGCAATTGTAAAACGTAAAACGGTCAACCTGCCTGCCGACAGGCAGGCGTCAAACGAAAAAAGACTAATGATTTCAAAAAATAAAATAAAATATCTCCGCTCGTTAAAGCTAAAAAAGTTTCGACAAAAGTATAATAATTTTACTGTAGAAGGAGAGAAAATAGCCTTAGAAATATTACAATCTCAAAACGTTGAAATCGAGGCTATCATTGCTACTGAAGATTGGAAAAGTAAGCAGTTTAACCAATTATTAAGAAAGCATCCCGAAATTGAAATTGCTGAGGAAAAAAATATCAAACAATTCTCGAATTTTAGCACACCTTCTTCTGTTTTTGTAGTGGCTAAACAACTCCCATCTGATTGGAATAATGAAGTAATTAAAAATAATTTTTCTCTTTACCTCGATGGAATTCAAGACCCCGGCAACTTTGGAACTATTTTGCGAATTGCGGATTGGTTTGGAATTCCTTATGTTTTTTGTTCTGAAAAATGTGCTGACCTTTATAATCACAAAACCATACAATCAAGTATGGGGGCATTCATGAGAGTCAAAGTGATCTATATTCCATTTGAAGATGTATTTGAAAAATGTGGTGATATGCCATTTTATGGAACTGTTTTGGAGGGTAAAAACATATTCGAAGAAAATAACTATAAAAAAGGAGTGATCGTTATTGGTAATGAAGGCAAGGGGATTTCTCCTGAAATTTTAAATAAAATCACGCATAAAGTTTTAATTCCTAAAGGGAAAGGTGGTGGAGCAGAATCTTTGAATGCGGCGGTAGCGACGGGGATTGTTTGTGCGATTTTAAACCATAAATAAATGATTTTTGAATATCTAATATTCAAAAAAAAATCAAGATCCGATGTCGATAAAAAATCAAGATCCACTTGACCTCGAAGAAGTTGTTTCTCCTGAAAAAGAAATCCCTACCTCTCCCCTTCAACGTTTTTTACAAAATTTAGAAATTATTCCTTTAGTGATTTTATCCATTGGCTTGTGGATGAAATACAAAGGAGTGGCCTACTCAAGCGAAATCTTAATTATTGGAGGATCGACTTCAGCAATACTTTATATAGCTTTTTCATGGTTGATGTTTCGAGTGGGAAAATATAAAATCTTGGAAGTGTTGATATCGATAATTTGTGGGCTAGCATTTGGAGTGGGAATTTTAGCCATTCTTTTTAGATTAGAATCTTGGGAAATGAGTGAGGAATTGTTGGCTATTGGATTAAATGGAATGGTCGGTTTACTCTTAGTAAGTATTGGATTATTCGCTTTCAATTTGAAGGATAAAAGAGCGAGTGTTTTTTATAGAAATGTGATTGCTAGGTTATTGATTTTTACGGTTTTGCTATTATATTTTAGTCGTATTTATTTTTAGAGTAGCGATTCGCTTTAGCTGTCAGCTACTAATTCGTCTTCCAAAAATAAGGTGTAAACAAAATCAAAATAGTAAACAACTCCAACCTTCCCAACAACATCAAAAACGATAAAAACCATTTTCCTAAATCAGGAATATGAGCAAAATTATCCACCGGCCCAACTGCTCCTATCCCTGGACCAACATTCCCAATCGCAGTCGCAACAGCTCCAAATGCAGTCATCATTGGGTGCTCATAACTTGACAAGATCATTGCCATGATAATCGATCCCATAAAGAAGACTCCCAAATAAATTAGAAGGAAAACTAAGATATGTGTCAATACTTTTGGCGCAACTAAATGACCATCTACCTTGGTTCGAATTAAGGCTCGAGGATGTAACAATCGCTTGAACTCCAAAAAAGTATTTTTAATTAAAACTAAATGACGAATGATTTTTATTCCTCCACTCGTAGATCCTGCACAACCACCTATAAACAACAAACAGAAAAATACCAACGTCAATCCAGGTGACCATGAAGTGTAATCTGCGGAAACGAATCCAGTTGTCGTAATAATTGAAACAATCTGAAAAGCAGAATCTCGAAATGATTTTTCCAAGGGATGGTCTGTAAAATTGTACACTAAACTTGTAATAACTGCAATTAACCCTAAAATGACAAGTAGATAAGTTTTGAACTCATCACTCCTCCAAACTTTTTTCAGTTTCCCTTTCAATCCAAAATAAATAATCGTGTAATTCGTCCCTGCCAAAAACATAAAGAAGGTAAGTAAATACTGAATTAATGGAACATCAAAATGAGCGATACTGGCATTTTTTGTAGAAAATCCTCCTGTGGCCATAGTTGTCAATCCATGATTAATGGAATCAAAAAAATTCATTCCACATAAATATAACAGAATGGAAAGCAAAGCAGTCAAGCCAACATAAATAAACCATAATCGTTTGGCCGTTTCTTTGATTCTGGGGTGGATCTTATCTGATGTTGGGCCAGGTGCCTCAGCAATAAAAAGTTCAACTCCACCTATCCCGAGTAGGGGAAACAAGGCCACGGTCAATACAATGATTCCCATACCACCAATCCATTGAGTTAAGCTTCGCCAAAATAAAATACCTTTTGGAACTGCTTCAATATCATTGATTACAGATGCGCCGGTTGTGGTTAAGCCAGATATACTCTCAAAAAAAGCATTGGTGAAATTGGGGAGTACTCCACTAAATAAATAAGGTAACATACTCAATAATCCCATTGATAACCAACCTAATGCAACAATTAAATAACCTTCCCTTTTACCCACTTTTTCTTGATCACGATTAAAAAACCACAATATGACTCCTACCAATCCTGCAACCAATGCAGAAACTGAAAGTGCTAATGCATCTTCCCCTCCATAGTAAGCAGAAAAAGGTAACGAGCTCAACATAAGAGCACCAAGTACCATTAGTAATACTCCCAACACCTTTAATACGGCTCTTATGTTTACCATTATTTAAAAATTTCTTCTACTTGATGAATCGCCTCTGGCAAAGCAAAAACAATTACTTTATCATTTATTTCAAACATAAATTCGCCGTTGGGAATAAAACTATTTTCACCTCGAATAACTCCTGCTATAATTGCATGGCTAGGAAGGTGAAGATCATTTATACAATTTCGAAGGAGTCTATTTTTTTTATGAATTTCAAATTCAATCACCTCCGCATCTACTCCATGCAAACTAGCAATAGCTTCCACCTTTCCTTTTCTCACAAATCTGAAAATATTATTAGCAGCAATTAATTTTTTATTGATAATCGTATCGACTCCTATATTTTGAGAAATGTGAGTATAGTTTACATTGTTTACCAAAGCAATCGTTTTATAAACATCCATATATTCTGCCATCAAACTCGTAACAATATTAGTTTCATCATTTTCGGTCAAAGCAATGAATGCATCCATTTGTTCCAGCCCTTCTTCTTTCAAAATATCGACGTTACTTGGATCAGCATTAATTACTAAAGTGTTATTCAAGTTTTCTACAAAAAGCTTTGCTCGACCTTTATTTTTAACCATTACAGAAACAGAATATTTTTCCTGAATCAACTCTGCCGTTCGAAAAGCAAGTGAAGTTCCACCAGCAATCATTACTTTTTTGATTGGTTGTAATTGCTTTCCAACGAAATTTAAAACCTCATCCATCGACTCTGCAATAGCAGCAATATACAAGTGATCCCCTTTAATTAGTTTGGTGGAACTACGAGGAATAATTGTTTTATGCCCTCGAAGAAGTGCAATTCCTCGAAAGGTAAAATCATTTGATTCATCTATTTCTCCAATAGTTTTATTGATGAGTGGACAAGTAGTATCTAAGGTAAATCCAACTATAGAAATCCTCCCATTTTCAAATTCGAAAACATCCGTAAAAGAACCTCTCTGAAGTAATCGCTCAATTTCTTGAGCCGCTAAAAGTTGTGGGGAAATTAGACTATCAACACCTAATTTTTTAAAATTTTCTTTTTGTTGTGCCTCAAAATATTCTGGATTGTTTACTCTGGCAATGGTCTTTCTTGCACCTCTTTGTTTTGCCATAATTGCCAAAAGTAGATTGGTTGACCCAGAAGTCGTCACCGCCAAAAACAAATCTGTATTGGATATTTTGGCATCTTCCAAGACGTGAATTGATGCAGCATCACCTAAAATCGTCATCACATCCAAATGTGTAGACACATGATCCAAGACTTCTTCATCGGTATCGATCAATGTAATATCTTGGTTTTCTTTAGCTAATAATTCAGCTAAATGGAATCCAACTGCTCCTGCGCCTGCTATAATTATCTTCATGAACTTTTATTAAAAAAACAATCGAGTCTAAAAACAACCTAAACAACTAACAGTCAGCGACTTACATATTTAAATCACTATACTTTTGATTTTTGATTTTCATTTTCAAAAATAGAAGTGCAAAATTAATCATTTACCTAATTCCATTTCAAATTTTAACTAAAAAAACAACTCTGACTATCAATTTAAAATATCACTAAATTATTTAAACTTTTATAGTTCCTATTTTTTTTACATATTTAGTTTTGCAAAACAAATAAAAATTCAATATGTACATTAATAAAAATTTTTCCATTGGAGACGTATTTCGATTTTCAGGTGGACACTTAGTTTGGTTAACAGTTTGGGCAACAGCAGTAACTACATTTTATGAATATTTCCATTGGGAGTTTTTACATATTCCATGGTTGCCACTTTCTGTGATTGGTACAGCTGTCGCTTTTTATGTTGGTTTTAAAAATAATAGTGCTTATGATAGATTATGGGAAGCTCGAAAAATTTGGGGAGCCATCATCAATAGTAGCCGAATGTGGGGGACAACCGTAAAAGGTTTTGTCAGTAATCAATTTTCGGAAAAAGATTTTTCAAAAGAAGAACTAGAAGCTATTCACAAAAAATTAATGTATCGACATATTGCTTGGTTGTACGCATTGAGAAGTCAGCTATTGATTCCCACACCATGGGAGCATATTAATCAAAATAAGCATGTCAGAAGAGTGACTGAAAAAAGGATGAAAAGATATGGTAATGGTCTTAGTAATTTTGATGGAGTAACTGAAAAAGAGTTAGAGGCTTTTCTTCCTCCTGATGAAGTGACGCGTTTAATTAATTTTAAGAATACCGCTACTCAAATCATTGATCAACAATCACAAGATCTTCAACATCTTCGAAAACTAGATCTAATCGATGATTTCCGGCACATGGAATTGCAAAAATTATTAAATGATTTTTATACTCATCAAGGAAAATGTGAGCGGATTAAAAAATTTCCATTGCCTCGCCAATATGGAAGTATGAGTTTTGTTTTCGTTGGAATTTTTATTTTCCTTTTGCCGCTGGGAATGGTTTCTGAATTTCACAAACTAGGTGAATATAGCGCTTGGTTTTCTATTCCGTTTACGATTTTGGTGGGGTGGGTTTATTTGATGATGGAATTGATTGGTGATTATTCTGAGAATCCTTTTGAAGGTTTGGGGAATGATATTCCGATGTTGTCACTTTGTCGAGTGATAGAAATTGATCTTAAACAGATGTTGGGAGAGACAGATATTCCTCCGGCGATTGAGGCGAAGAATGGAGTTTTGATGTAATCTACCACTTTTTTTTGCCGCAGATTGGGCTGATTATTATGATTTATATGATTTTTCCCATTGCTTAATTAAGCAATTATAGTCGTGGGGAAGATCTTAAAAAATCATAATAATCAGCCCAATCTGCGGCAAAAAAAAAGCGAAGCTAAAAAGCCTCGCTTAATTTTTATCGTAAAAAGTAACTATTAACTATTAACAGTTACTTTCTCTCTTTTTACAGGAACCACCCACCCAAATTTATCAGCCACTTCTCCACTTCGGATTCCGTTGATTTCATTTTTCAACATATGTGCAATTTTATGCGTCTCAATTGGAGGCATTTTCATGTCTTCACCATTGTAAGCAATCAATTCCACATTTGAAATAACCGCAGCCGTTCCAGCTCCAAACACTTCTGACAAACGTCCTTCTTTATGAGCTGCCACAACTTCATTAATATCCAATAATCGCTCTTCTACTTCAATTCCTCGATCTTTCAAAATATGAATAATCATTTTTCGAGTAATACCTTTAAGAATTGTTCCAGTAGTTTTAGGAGTAATCACTTTCCCATCAATGACAAAAAAGATATTCATCGTTCCTACCTCTTGAACATATTTAAATTCTTTAGCATCCAACCATAAAACTTGATCGTAACCTTTTTCCATCGCTAATTTCGCAGGATACAAAGATGCAGCATAATTACCCGCAGTTTTTGCCTCTCCTACTCCACCATGAGCTGCTCTGATGTATTCAGTATCAGCAAATAATTTTACAGGTTTTGGATAATATGGTCCAACAGGTCCGGTGATGATTAAAAATTTATACGTCTCAGAAACTGCAACACCTAACTTCGCATCCATCGCAAACATCACAGGTCGAATATAAAGTGCACTTCCTTCTTTTTGAGGAATCCATCCACTATCTAATCCAACTAATTCATGTAAAGCTTGCAAAAATAAATCTTCAGGAAAATTAGGCATACACATCCTATCAGCAGAAGCATTTAATCGTTGTACATGTAATTCAGGTCGTAATAATGCAGGAGTTCCGTCAGTCATTTTAGAAGCTTTCATCCCTTCAAAAATTGATTGCCCATAATGCAAAGCCAAGTTGACGGGACTTAACTCTAATGGTGCAAAAGGAATGATTTGTAGATTTGTCCACTCTCCATCGATATAATCAGCAGAAAACATATGGTCTGAGAACATTTTTCCAAATGGAATATTGTCAAAATCGATTTCAGGAAGACGAGATTTGTTAACTTTGGTGGTTTCTATTTTATAGTTCATAATATAAACGGATATTTTTTCAAAAATAAATAAATTCATCCACTTTTTCTAACGTTTTTGATTAAAATACGAATTTTTATTCTTTATTGTGTAAAAAAAATACTCATATGGAAAATGATATTTCGCAAAGCTCATTTTTAGACTTTTCTATAACACCCATAAAAGAGCCACATGAGATACTCGAAAAATGCAATGGAAGCAACCAACAAAAGCTCCTAGTCGTCTATAATAAGAACGATGAAAGTGAGGAACGTTTAGAATTTTTAAAGAAAATTCTTGCTTCTGCAAAATTCGATATAGAAGATGATATTCTTCTTTTAAAAGTAACTCCAAAAATTGCTTTTAGTTTCATCGCACTACGGACAAAAGTTGCACAAACTCATCCTTCAGGTGGCATTGATAATTTGTTGGTTTTTGGTTTTGAGCCAAAGCACTTTGGTTTGAATTTACAGGTTCATAAATATGTGCCGTTTCATTTTTATGAAAGCGGATTTCTATTTGCTGATGGATTGTCGATGATTGAAAATGATAAAGCATTGAAAGGCGCACTTTGGAACGGAATGAAAGAACTCTTTTTAAAATAACGATTAATGCTGAATGGTTAATTCCCTAACATTTGTTTTTTTTCATGGATAAACCATCTAATCATCATTAACAGTTCACCGTTAACAATTGACTCTTATGCAAAAAATAGTATTTGCCACAGGCAATCCCAATAAAATAAAAGAAGTAAAAGAACTTCTCAATAATCAATTTGAAATCATCGGACTCAAAGACATCGGTTGCCATGAAGATATTCCCGAGACACAACCAACCATCGAAGGCAATGCTTTGCAAAAAGCAAGATACGTCGTCGATAATTATAAAGTTAATTGCTTCGCTGAAGACACAGGTTTAGAAATCGAAAGTTTAAATATGGAACCTGGAGTTTACTCTGCTCGATATGCAGGTCCGCAACGAAATTCGGAAGACAATATGAATTTGGTTTTAGAAAAATTAAAAAACCACGATAATAGAAATGCTAGATTTAAAACAGTCGTTGCTTTAATTATTGACGGAGAAGAATTCACCTTCGAAGGCATTGTCAATGGGAAAATTGCTTTTGAAAGAACAGGTGAAGGTGGCTTTGGTTACGACCCCATTTTTTTACCAGAAGATCAAAAAATCAGCTTTGCAGAAATGGGAAGCGTTGAAAAGAATAAAATAAGTCATCGTGGACGTGCAGTTCGCAAATTAATCGAATGGCTTACTGAAAAATACAACTAACTGAAAACCAAACATTTACGTTTTATTTAGCAAAAGGTGTTAGTAAATATTGATTCAATTCTTTCTCTAACGCTTTTCTAAGTACTATTTTAAGGGTTAGAAACCTAAAAACTAATCCGAATGTCGAAACTAAATTCTAATCGTTTGGGGAAAATAACATACCTAGAAGAAATTGTTACTCAAGATGTTTTAAAAGCATGTATTGCTGGACATCGTGAGTCGCAAGAGTTATTGTACCATTATTTTTCTCCAAAAATGTTTGGTATTTGTCTTCGATATGGACATGATTATTCAACTGCAGAAGATTTATTGCAGGAAGGATTTATCAAAGTATTTAACAAACTGCACATGTTCCGATATGAAGGTTCCTTTGAAGGATGGATGAAAAGAATTTTTATTAATACTTCAATTGAACATTATAGAAAAGCTAATAATCGAAAGTTTTTTGTAGAAATAGATCAAGCAAATGAAGTAATTTTTGATAGCATGGCTATAGACAAATTAGCTACGCAGGATTTACTTAAAGTAGTTCAAAAATTACCAGATGGTTATCGTACAGTTTTTAAT
>CAJQQY010000418.1 GCA_905480595.1 uncultured Saprospiraceae bacterium
GAAGATTAGAAGGAATCGTAACAATATACTTACACCAATGAAAAATGCAATCTTACTTTTTTCATTGGTGTATTTATAAATCAAAATGTAGAGAAAAAAGAAAATTCCAAACTGAGAAATGATTGGAATAAAATCAGATTGTTGGACGAAAAAACCAAGACCAACGGTCAAAGCAATTAAAGGAATTGCCAGTAAACGTAAGGCTATTATCTTTTCTTTCATCCTATTTGAAACTTACTGCTCGAACTGAATAAAAGAAAATTCCTCCAAATCCAAACATCAATAATAAGTGGAAAAGCATAAAAGAATTATCTTCTAAATAAAATCCACCGATTAAACCACCAAGAAAATAAATCGAAAGTAAGCCTTCGAAGATCGTGGTCATCGGTAATTTTTTGGCCAAATATTTATGGGACTTGAAGGAGTCTTTAATGTCAACGATGTTAAATTTTGGAGTACGAATAAAAGGAGATTGCTTACCAATATATCCTTGAATGACTGCAATCGTATTGTGCAAAGAAAGTCCCATCGACAATGCTAAGAAGATTGGGAAAAGGAAAATAAACTTGAAAAGCATCTTTCCATAAGATTCTTTTTTCAACTCTGCTTGAACATTAGCCACATAATAAACAGACAAAACAGAAACTGTTCCTATTAAAAATATAGCAAAAGGAGCTGTACTAAAACCTAAAAATTCCATAGCAAAAAGCATGGGTACGCTGAAAACTCCTGCAAGAAAAACAAAAAGGAAAACACCACTATTCATCAAGTGACCAGTTGCATGCATTTTTTGTTTAAAACCTAAACTAGATTTCCAAATAGTCGGCAATAGTTTTCGAGCATTTTCTGCACCACCTTTCATCCATCGAAATTGTTGAGATTTCAATCCATTCATTTCTGCTGGCAATTCAGCAGGCGAGCCGAATTTTTCTAAATATTTTATTTCCCAACCTTTTAATTGAGCACGATAACTTAAGTCCAAATCTTCGGTCAAAGTATCTGCTTCCCAGCCTCCTGCATCATCAATACATTCACGACGCCAAACTCCAGCTGTTCCATTAAATTGTAACAATAAATTTCCGGATCGACGACCTTGTTGCTCGACTGTGAAATGTACATTTAGTTGCATCGCTTGAAGTCGGGTCAACATGGAGTAATCTTGATTGATATGTTCCCAACGAGTTTGCACTACGCCAATTTTTTTATTTTTAAAATGTGGAATCGTTGCTCTCAAAAATTCAGGACGAGGTAAAAAATCTGCATCGAATATGGCAATGAAATTTCCTTTAGCTTGAACCATCGCCTCTTTGAGTGCGCCAGCTTTGTAACCAGTACGATCTGTTCGATGATATAATTCGATGTTGAAACCTTTGACTTTGTACTCATCAACTTTACGCTGAGAGATAGCAACAGTCTCATCAGTAGAGTCATCGAGGACATGAATTTCGTATTTGTCTTTTGGATAATCAAAGAGAACAATATTATCAATCAGCCTTTCGACTACATACATTTCATTAAAAATTGGCAACTGAATAGTGACAAAAGGAAGGTCTTCATCTTTTGGATTTTCTAATACTTCTTGCACATGATTCCAATGATATTTTTTATAATAAAAAAGCAAATGAAGTTGTACCAAACAATAAAAAGTGATGTACACTAATGCGATGATGTAAACTGAAATAATAAAGTAAGCTAGGATTTCCATGTTAATGTTTTTGTTACTGCCATTGATTCGGAAGCATTATTATTTTCAACTGATAAAATCAGTTGTTAGAGTAATTTAAAAATTGTCCAAAGGATTTTGTGCCCCGCGAGGATCGTTCCTTTGATCGTCCCTGAAACTTTTGAAATTCCAATTCTACGTCGATACGTAACTGGAACTTCAGTACACTTTAATTTATGCTTTGCTGCTTTGACTTGCATTTCGACAGTCCAACCAAAGTCCTGATCTTTCATATCAATCTCAATTAATTTGTCATATCGAATTGCTCGAAATGGGCCTAAATCTGTAAATTGATAATTATAAAAAAGACGAATGAGACTCGTCGCCAACCAATTCCCAAAAACCTGCTGTGGCATCATCGCACCTGATTCCATATCGCCCAAAGCTCTGGAACCAATGACTAAATCATTTCCATCTAACAATGCTTTTACAAGTTTAGTCATTTCCTCAGGATGATCAGAATAATCTCCATCAAGAAAAACTACGATATCAGGTTTTTCGTTTTCAGGTCTATTTTTTAAATATTCAATACCTTTCAAACATGCATTGCCGTAGCCTTTAAGTGGTTGGTCGAGGACGATTGCACCACCTGCTGCTGCCACAGATTTAGTGTTGTCTGTACTTGCATTATTGCAAACCAAAATATCGCGCACTAATTCTTTAGGAATATCAGCAACCACCTTTCCAATGGATTCTTCCTCATTGTAAGCTGGAATTATAACATCAATAATGGGTTGTGGCATGTTTGTTTTTTAGTATAAAAAATACAAATGTAGGCTTTTTCCATAGATTTGCGATGTTGGGAAAAGGACATTCTTAAAGGAATTATACAGCTATGTTGCGATATCCAACATAAGGTTTATTTTTGCGTAAAAATTAGACTTAATTCGTTTAACGATGAATGTTAGACGTTTTACGGTCGGCCAAAACTCTATTGAGTGATTAGTTGTTTTCAAAAACAATAAAAGCCTATTTTTTACTTTTAATAAAAAGAAATAACGACTTCAGCATATGAAATATCTACTACCCATTTTTGCTTTGATTTTAATGTTAAATTACTCGTGTAAACCAACTGATGATTTCAACACAGGTTCTGGTGTGATGTTAGGGTTTTCGGTGGATACATTACACTTTGATACCGTTTTTACTGAATTAGGATCTGCTACTCGAATTCTAAAAGTATATAATCGGGAGAAAAAGGATATAAAAATTAGCAAAATTAGTATTCAAAATGAGTCTACTAATTTTTATAAAATCAATGTAGATGGAATCCCTGGAAATGTAGCAACTGATATTGAAATAGCAGGAAATGATAGTATGTATATTTTTGCTGAAGTGACCATTGATCCTGACCAACCACTTTCGAATAGTCCATTTGTAATTGAAGATTATTTGGTTTTTGAAATAAATGGAAATACCCAAAAGGTGTTATTAGAAGCTTGGGGGCAAAATGCGAATTATTTTCCAGATCGATATAATGGAGGAAGTGTCGTGCAACCAGGTTGTGGAGGTGGAGAATTTTTAATTACAAATGAAAAGCCATGGGTTTTTTATGGATCTGTAATTTTTAATAATTGTAAAGTAGTAGTTGAGGAGGGAGCAAGGATCCATGTACATGGTGGAATAGTTCCAACATTTGATGCTGATAGCATGAGGACATTTTATAATGATGGAAGGCTCATCTTTGTTGGAGGAAGTACTTTGACTGTAAATGGGACACAAGATAATCCAGTCATTATGGAAGGAGATCGATTAGAAGAATCTTTTGGTGAAATCCCAGGTCAATGGTTTGGTGTTCTTTTGATTGATGAAACTAAAAATCATGATATTAATCACTTGGAATTGAAAAATTCGATTGTTGGAATTTATGCAGATTCATCGGTAGAGGTGTCGATTAAAAGTTCTAAAATTTATAATACTTCCAATGCTGGGTTGATTGGAATTCATTCTAAGATAGACGCAACGAATTGCCTTTTTTATAATAATGGATCGAATGCTGTTCGGTTTTTGTATGGAGGAGATTATAATTTTACCTATTGTACATTGGCAAGTTATGGAGTTGATGCACCTGCATTGAGTATGACTAATTTGTTATGTGGATCAGATGATCCTTTGGGCTGTAGTCCGTGTTTTGAATATCGGTTGATTGCTAATTTTAAAAACTCGATCATCTTTGGTTCACGACGAGATGAAATTTCGATAGTGGACGGAGATGCCTGTGTGGAAGGATTACCAAATCCGATAAATTATAAATTTGAGGATTGTATAGTTCGAGTGGATGAATTATTAGAGCAGGAAGGATTTGAGAATTTTTTCGATTTTGAAAATTGTAGCCCTTGCCAAAATGCGGATAATAATGATGCGGTCTTTGAAGATCCGAATGAAGATATTTATTACTTAGATACCTTGTCTATTGCGGAAATGAAAGCTGCACCAATTTCAATAGTTAAAGATTTAGATGGGAATTTGAGAGATGCGGACCTACCTGATGTGGGATGTTATGAATATCAGTATTGATTTAAATTGGCCAAAGACGAATACAGACTGAACTGATTTTTCCAAAATACTACCTAATGGGGAAGTCAGTTCAGTCTGTGTTTATCTGTAGTTAAAATTAATGTTGTATTTCTTTTGGCGTTTTCACCTCCACGGTCAACAATATTCCAATCCCAATCACGAAGTAAATAATCAAGAATAAAACACTATATCTCAAACCAAAACTCTCACCAATAAACCCAAAAATAAAAGTCCCTAAGACTATTCCTGTTTTTTCCAAAACATCAAAGAAGCTAAAAAAGGAAGCAGTATCAGGAGTATTTTCAGGAATCAATTTAGAATAAGTTGATCTTGAAAGAGATTGAATTCCTCCCATCACTAATCCAACTACTCCTGCTAAAATAAAAAATTCATTTTCTTCAGTTGTCATATAAGCTGCTAGACAGATTCCAATCCAAATAAATAGCATAGCGAGCAAAGAAAATCTATTTCCTTTCCAACTCGATATTTTTGCAAAAAGATAAGCGCCAGCGATGGCAACAAGTTGAATGATTAGAACAGTAACAATTAGTTTATTGGTTTCCATATTTAGCTCAGCTTTCGCAAACATAGTCGCCAACATCATTACTGTCATCACGCCTGAGATGTAAAAAAAATAGGCAACTAAAAACCTTTTAGTGTTGGGAAGATATTTGAGCTGACCGTAAACTTTTTGAATTTCTCTATATCCTTTTTTTATAATTCCTTGAGTGACAGGATGTGGTATATCTTTAGGAAGTCTAGCAAATGATATTTGCGCAAATCCAAGCCACCAGAAACCTACGGATAAAAATGCTAATCGAGTAGCCATCTGTAAACCTAGACCTAATTCAGCATGAAAAGTGATCATCGCCAAATTGATTACTAATAAAATCACACTACCAATATATCCATAGGAAAATCCTTTCGCACTTACACTATCTAAATTTTTCTCAGAAGCAATTACTGGTAAGTAGGAATTATAAAAAACCTGCCCTCCAGCAAAGCCAATCAATGCTAAAATATATCCTCCAATTCCTATCCATAAAGTAGAAGGGCCGGTGAATAAAAATAAAGAAAGACATGCTAATGATCCGATTAATGTAAACCGTTTCATAAAATACATTTTACGACCAGCGTAATCTGCAATTCCAGTTAGTAATGGTAACGCTGCTGCAATCAACAAATATCCAAATGAAATGGAATAGGAAAACATAGTAGAGTTCTTGATAGTTGCTCCTAGGAAAGGTATTTCCTCAGGAGCAACTGAACTAAAATAAGCAGGGAAAATTGCAGCAGTAATTACTAATGCATAAGAAGAATTAGCCCAGTCAAACATTGCCCAACCATTGATGATTTTTTTATCATCTAAAGGAATGTTGGAAATTTCTTTTTTGTGATCGTCTAAAGAATCATCAAGAATATCGTTTGTGTCGCTCATTGATTTTGTTTTTTACTAAGACTCAAGATAGAGAAATATCTCAAATAACTGGAAATAAATATTTATCTTGATTTCTAGTAACGATTGCTAAGAAACTGCGTCTAAAAAACGCAAATCCAACATTCGATATTTTTATAAAAAATAATTACCTAAAATGAATATTGCTATTCTTTCACGAGGGCCAGGACTTTATTCTACCCAAAGTTTATTGCGTACTGGTTTGAGTCGTGGACATCATGTTCGAGTTTTAGATCATATGCGATGTAATATTGTTATCGAAAAAGATTGTCCAATCATTTATTATGGCAATGAAGTCTTGACGAATATCGATGCAATTATTCCTCGAATTGGAGCTTCAGTAACTTTTTATGGCGCTGCAATTGTTCGTCAATTTGAGTTGATGGGTGTTCATTCTGCTACAAGTTCAGATGGACTTTTGCGCTCTAGAGATAAATTGCGATGTTTGCAATTATTGTCAACAGGAGGTTTGGGAATGCCTAAAACAGTATTTTCAGATTATACAGGAAGTGCGGAAGATTTAGTTCGAGCAGTCGGAGGATGTCCAGTCGTGATTAAAGTTTTATCAGGGACGCATGGAGTGGGAGTTGTTTTGGCAGGAGAAAAGCAAGCGGCGGTTTCGATGATTGATGCGTTTAATGGTTTGAAGGAAAGAGTGCTTGTGCAAGAGTTTATCAATGAAGCGAGTGGGACTGACATCCGAGCATTTGTGGTGGATGGGAAAGTGGTAGCTGCAATGAAACGTCGAGCGCAACCTGGAGAATTTAGATCAAATCTTCATCAAGGCGGAACTGCAATAGCCATCAAATTAACTGCCGCGGA
>CAJQQY010000419.1 GCA_905480595.1 uncultured Saprospiraceae bacterium
ATTTTCGACCACCGCTTTTCCTTCGGTCATATAAAAAGTCTTATCAGAATTTTTAGAAAATTTAGGAGGTAATTTGGAAAAGAAAACTTGTACTTTTTGCAATTCATTTTGCAGCGCAGCAATTCGATCAGTCTCCTTGATACTCAAAGTATCTAACCCTGTAAATAATCCCATTGTTCCGAGTCCACCACAAATTACAGCCAAGGTTTGAGCAATATCTGGACATTCTAAAAAATCATATTCGAACACTTGAGTTGGTGCATTACCCGATTTTTTTAGATGAATTCCTTTATCGTTAAAAGTAGAAGTAATTCCAAATTGCTCTGCCATTTTTACAATGGCAGCATCACCCTGCGTACTTTTTTCAAACAAACCGTTCAATTGCAAATCTACTTCGTCCGCTAAAATTGACAATGAAAAATGATAAGATGCAGCGGACCAATCTGCCTCTACAACAAAATATTTCCCTTCATATTTTTGCGGAACAATAGAAATTGTATTGCCTTCCCAAGTGTGTTGAACCCCAAATTCTTCCATCAATTTCAAAGTCATTTGAATGTATGGAACAGATACAATTTTCCCATCTAAGGTTAACTCTAAACCGTTTGGAAGAGTAGGAGCTAGCATTAAAAGAGATGAAATATATTGACTACTTGTATTGGCAGAAATTGTAAGAGTGTTGTTAGGGGAATCCTTTTTGGTTTCTCCAATTTGCAAAGGAGGGTATCCTTCATTTTCCAAATATTCAATATCAGCACCTAGCTCACGAAGTGCTTCAACTAAAATTCCAATCGGTCGTTGCTTCATTCGATCAGAGCCCGTGAGAATTTGAATTCCTTTTTGCGTAGCTAAATATCCAGTCAGAAAACGAAACGTAGTTCCTGCATGTCCAGTATTTAATTCTACTTGTTCACCTTCTTTTTGGTTAGCAAATTCAGTTAATAATTTTTCTAACGTGATGGTATCTTTAGAGGTAGAAATTCTTTTTATGGAAAAATCTTGACCACTCAATGCTCGAAGAATGAGCGCACGATTACTAATACTTTTTGAACCATTCAAAGTGATTTCGCCTTGGATGATTTTATTTGATTTGGATATTAAATAAGCCATTTTAATAAATAATTAAAATTGAAGAATGAAATAAATTAGTTGTGGTTAGATTTGGTTGGCTAGGAAAAATAAAAAAACCGTAGTGCGAAACTACGGTTTTTTTATTTTATAAAATTCTGTGATTAAAAGGAATTACTCCTTTGGAGAATCATTTTTAGGAAGTGTGCCATGGTCTTTGTCTCTAGTTTCTCGTTGCTCTCTTTCTTCCTTTTTTTGACGACGTCTTTCTTCCCAACGTTTTTGATTTTCTTCGTCAGATTTGTTGTACGCTTTGATTATTGATTTGACTAATCGGTGCCGAACAACATCTTCTTCATCTAATTTGGCTAAACCAATTCCTTCCAGCCCAGTCAAAATATCCAAGGCCTGATAAAGTCCTGAAACTTGATTTCGAGGTAAATCTATTTGAGATAAATCTCCATTAATAATCGCTTTAGCAGAAGGTCCGATTCGAGTCAAAAACATTTTTAACTGCATTGGCGTCGTATTCTGAGCTTCATCCAAAATGATAAAAGCATTATCCAAAGTTCGTCCTCTCATGAATGCCAAAGGAGCCACTTCGATAGTTCGATCAGCCATGAACTTAGCCAACTTTTCAGCAGGGATCATATCATCCAATGCATCATAAAGAGGTCTCAAATATGGATCAACTTTATCTTTCAAATCACCGGGCAAAAATCCTAAGCTCTCTCCCGCTTCCACAGCAGGTCGAGTCAAAACGATTTTTTTAACGATTCGATTTCGTAAAGCTCTAACAGCCAAGGCTACTGCCACGTATGTTTTACCAGTACCAGCTGGGCCGAGTGCGAAGACAATATCATTTTTTTCAGAAGACTCAACAAAAGCTTTTTGATT
The DNA here is from genome assembly GCA_905480595.1 of uncultured Saprospiraceae bacterium. Taxonomy (GTDB): domain Bacteria; phylum Bacteroidota; class Bacteroidia; order Chitinophagales; family Saprospiraceae; genus CAJQQY01. Next base: position 1,966 of record CAJQQY010000419.1, read on the forward strand.
TCGAGTTTTAGCTTTGATGACTTTACCAGCTCTTCCATGTACAAGTGTAGTATTTGAAGCACCTGTTCCCAATTTACTTTCAAAAGGTCGACCTCCAGCCATCAAATCTTCGACAGTTTGAGTCGTCAATTCTTTGTGATCTCTGAGCATACGAACCATTTGCTCCAATTTGCTTTTCGCATTTTGGGTGTCCTTTTTTTCGCCAGCAAGTTTTAGACTATTTCCTCGGGAAGTAATTGTTACGTCAGGGTAAGCTTTTCTCAAAAGGTTGAGTTTGGAGTTTTTTTCTCCATATAGTTCTACCAAATCAACGCCATCTACGGTAAGAATAATTTCGCTCAATATCTTTTATTTTAATGTGAAATTAAAAAATTGAACCAATTGGGTTTTTTGAAAATGGAAGTATTTAAGTCGTAGTTGTTTCTATTTTCAAAATTTTGAAAGGAGCAATTTTTTAAAAAAATAATACTTGTTCTAAAAAATTATATATTTCCTGTAAATTTAGGCTTTTCATAGGAAAACTATGATTTCATTTACCACTATTTAAATTTTGAAACACTTTATTAAAAAATAACATTCCAAAATTATGCCTATTGTCACTCTTACTTCTGATTTTGGTTTAAACGATTATTATGTCGCCTTGATAAAAGGGGCAATGTTATGTGAAAATCCTAATCTAAATATAGTAGACATAACTCACAACATTAATAATTACGATATAGTTCAGGCGGCTTTTATTTTAAAAAATTCTTATCAAAGTTTTCCCGAAGGCACTATTCATATATTAAGTGTCAATAGCTTTCATGATAGAAAACGAAAGTTTTTGGCGATTAGACATAATGAACATTATTTTGTTGGGCCAGATAATGGGATTTTTTCATTGCTATTTGATGAAACTCCTGAGGATATATACAAATTAGATTTTGTCAATAAAGGTACTTTTCCACTCAAAACTGTTTTTGCAAAAGCGGTTGGACATATTTCGAAAGAAATGCCATTTAACGAAGTTGGAATTCCAGTTGAAGAAATTGTGGAAAGAATTACTTTTCAACCAGTCATTGGCCCATCACAAATTCGAGGAGCGGTAATTCATATTGATAAGTATGAAAATGTAGTGGTAAATATTTCTCGAAAATTATTCGAACAAGTTTGGGACAAGCGAGATTATGAAATTACTTTTCGAAGAAATGATCCAATGGATAAGATTTATAATAATTATTATGACGTGCCAATAGGCGAAACACTTTGCCGATTTAACTCCGCTGATTTTTTAGAAATATCAATTAATATGGGAAAAGCGAGTAGTATGTTGGGATTGAAAATAGAAGATACCGTTCAAATTGATTTCACGCCAGTTAGCTAAAGGAGAGCATAGTTATATTCCATAAAAGGTTCATTTTAAGAAAATATATTTTGAGGATATGATAAAACGAGTAGTAAAACTTACCTTTAGAGAAGATGAAGTAGAAAGGTTTTTAAATAATTTTGAAAAGAATAAATTAAAAATCCGAAGTTTTGAAGGTTGTCATCATTTGGAACTTTGGAGAGATAAGCACCTACCCAACGTTTTCTTTACCTATAGTTTTTGGGAAAACGAGGACAAATTAAACACTTACCGTCACTCTGAACTTTTTAAAAATGTTTGGAGAAAAACTAAAATTCTCTTTTCGGATAAACCACAAGCGTGGAGTATCGATGTAATTTGGGAGGGGGAGTAGTTTTAGGTTTAAAATTTTATCAGGTGATTTGGAATTAGGGTTCAGACCACCATGAATCGATTCTCTAATCAACCAATCAACTCGAATTTATTTATGCACCATTTATAACCAATAATTTTGAACGATAACAGACGAAAATTTCTCCAAAAAATAAGTGGAGCAGCAGGAGCTATCACCTTTGCTCCATTTCTAAATACTGCCTGTTCTAAAAAAATACAATCCAAAATTTCAGAGTATAAAGATTGGTCCGCTGATGACTTGGCGAGCAATGAAGAGTTTTGGTATCAGGTGAAGCAAGCATATACTGTTTCCACGAATATGGTCAATCTAAATAATGGAGGAGTAAGCCCTTCTCCCAAGGTGGTGCAAGATGCAGTAGAAAGATATAATCGCTTAAGCAATGAAGCGCCAAGTTACTATATGTGGCGAGTTTTGGATCGAAATAGAGAAGGATTACGTAGTAAATTAGCTGAATTAGCAGGTGTATCTTCTGATGAAATTGCCATTAACCGAAATGCTTCAGAGGCCTTGGAAACTGTCATTTTTGGTTTGCGATTGAATCGAGGGGATGAAGTTGTTTTGACAAAACAAGACTATCCCAATGTGATCAATGCATGGAAGCAAAGAGCTTTGCGAGAGGGTATTGTTTTGAAATTTATTTCTTTTGATTTTCCAATTGAAAATAAACAAGAGATTACTCAAAAATTTGCAGATGCTTTTACTTCAAATACCAAAGTGGTAAACATTACTCACATGATTAATTGGGTGGGGCAAATTCTTCCAGTCAATGAAATTGCAGCAGAAGCTAGACAAAGAAATATTGAAGTTATTGTCGATGGAGCACATACTTTTGCTCACCTTGATTTTAAAATATCAGATTTAGATTGCGATTATTTTGGGACAAGTTTGCATAAATGGCTGTGTGCACCTTTTGGAAGTGGGATGTTATATGTGAAAAAGGATAAGATTAAAAATTTATTTCCACTATTTGCAGGCGAAGAGCCAGAAGGAGAGGATATCAAAAAATTTGAATCACTTGGTACTCGATCATTTGCCATTGAGCAAGCGGTAGGACAAGCGATTGATTTTCATCATTGGATAGGTTCTGAGCGAAAGCAAAAAAGACTTCACTATTTGAAAAACTATTGGATGGAAAAAGTCATGAATCTTCCAAAAGTTAAAATTCATACGTCATTGAAACCTGAATTTGGATGCGCCATAGGATTTTTCTCTGTAGAAGGAAAAACTCCTGCAGAGGTAAGTAATATTTTATTCAGAGATCACCAAATACATTCGGTTGGGATTAATTGGGAAAATATTCATGGCATTCGGGTTGCTCCAAATGTATATTCTACAGCGAAAGATTTAGATCGATTAATTTTAGGAATAAAGGCTTTGGTGAAAGAATAATAGTTTTTTTGAGGAATAAAAAAGCGATGAGTCTCTAAAATCGAAAGAATGCTAAATTTTATGCTAAAAACAGATGCGATTTAAGTTTAATATGAAAAAATACCGCTAAATTTTTTACCTACGATGATATAAAAATATCCATATATATTATTTTTTTAAAAAGCAAATACCTATTTTTGGTTTAAGTGACTGAAAAAAAGCACTTAAAAAGATAGAGACTCCGTAAATATTAAGAAAAAAACTGATTTGTGTTGCAAAGAAAAAATGTTCATCTTTGTAAGAAATTACGTTGGAAGTGAATAATTGTATTGTTCTAACGTAGTCTTTAATCTTAAAAACTAGGGTTTCCTATCTCTAACTGTTCAAACTGATTTCCCCCGAGCTGATACAATTAAAACCTATCAAGCGATATTAAAGCACTTTTATTTCAAATTGCTAAGCAGCGATCTGGGATAGGAATCGATATATTAGTCATTAATTCATAAACAAAAACATTCACGATTGAAAACACTTTACTCCTTTTACAAAGGCTTCGGTGTATTTTTACTATTGAGTATATTTAATATTCAAATGAATGCCCAGGACATTCATTTTTCTCAATTTGGTAATGCACCTATAAATCTCAATCCAGCCCTAACAGGTATATTTGGTGGAGATGTTCGTTTCGTTGGTAATTATAGGAGCCAATGGGATCCTTCCGTGTCTTATCTCACCTTTTCAGGAGCAGCTGACATGAAATTTGATAAGTTCTGCTCGAACCATGACCAATGGGCGGGGGGGCTAATATTTAATTATGACCAAGCTGGCGACTCAAAATTGAGTCTTACACAACTGGCATTAAATACCTCATATACTCAACGTATTAATGATAATAATTTTATGACATTGGGTATCCAGTTAAGTGGTTACCAGAGGGCTTTTAGTACAGAGGATTTAGAATGGGGAAGTCAATTTGGCGTAAGATCATTTGATCCTAATCAAGCTTCTGGTGAGAACTTTACAGATGAAAGTGTTTTCTATGGAGATTTTTCTGCTGGATTGAATTGGCATTTTCAAAAACCGAATTCTCAAAGTAATTGGGATAACCAAAAACGAACTAAGCTTGATCTAGGCGTTGGTCTTTTTCACATCAATCAACCAGATAAGAGTTTTTATAATAATGATATGAGCGACAATCTTCCTATGCGACTAGCATTATATGGATTAGGTACTTTTAAAATATCAAAACCTCTAGATTTAGTTTTGGTTGGAATGTACCAAAGTCAGGGGCCTCATGAGGAGATTGTAGTTGGAATTGGTGGAAAAATTCACTTGGTCAATGAACTTACCTCACAGGTGAACATTCTTTTTGGGGTTAATTTCCGATTAGGAGATGCATTTATTCCAAATGTAGAAGTAGGGTATAATTCTTGGAAATTTGGATTAAGCTATGATTGGAATACTTCAGGATTTAATGAAGTGACTAATGGTAGAGGAGGTATTGAATTATCAGCAGCTTATATTTTTGTTAAACCCCAACTTGGTACATACAAAAACTGTAATCCTATTTATTAAACAACAATTACTTCAAAACCGGTTAAAAAAAGAAAATACTACAAGATGAATAAAATATATACTCTCCTAATACTTGCTCTTTTTTTGGGAATGAGTTCATCATATGCTCAATCCACAAGTCTTAGATCTATAGAAAAATCAGCTAAAAAAGCTATGAATTCTAAGGATTACTACTCTGCGTGGAAATTTTACGAAGTGGCCTTTAGGGAGAAATCTGGTATTGAGCGTGATTCTTCTATATTTAAAGAAGAAGAGATTAAGAATGATGATGCTTTAGAATATTTATACAACCTTGGTCAAGCAGCAAGAGAATTTAAGGCATATGGTGTTGCTGAGCTTGCGTATAAAAAGGTAATGTTAAGTCCAAAGAGTGCCACCAATCATCCATTGGTCGAGTTTTGGTTAGCAAGAGTTTATCATAGACAGGGTAAATATGATAAAGCAATTGATTACTATTCTAATTTTACAAAAGAGGCGGGACAAACTCCTAAAGGTGGAACGGTAAATGAAAAACAAGAATATATAGCGGTAGCTGAAAGTGCAATTAAAAATTGTACATGGGCGAAAGATCAAAGAGAATTTACAGGGTTTAAAATGGATTCTTTGAAAAGTGTAAATACATATCAGACTGAATTTGCACCTTTAGAGCATAAAAGTAGCATGTATTATTCTGCGTTGGAATTTGATGAAGAAGATGCCTGTCCAGATCCAAATTCAGAAGTAACTCGATTGTATACATCTGATTATACAGGTACAGGGGGAACAACTAGTCCAATTAATTGGGCAAAAGAGGAAAAAGGAAAATTCGTAGCACATACTACCTTCAATGGGGATGGAGACAAAATGTATTTTACAATTTGTAACAGAATTAATGCAGTAGAATTCCAATGTGAAATTTACTACAGAGACAAAAGTACTGGAATGTGGGGAGATGCAATTAAATTACCTGAAGCAGTAAACTTAACGGGTACGACTAGTACTCAACCTAATATTGGATATGATGAAAATTTAGGAAAGGAACTTTTATTTTTTGTTTCTAATCGAGCAGATAGTTTAGGTGGAGCAAATAGCGATATGAATATTTATTGCAGTATTATTGACACAGATGGTCAAGTAAGTGCACCTACCAAAATTGATGTGAACACTCCAGAAGATGATGTGACTCCATTTTTTAATAAAGCAAATAAGACACTTTATTTTAGTTCGAAAGGATATCAAGGATTTGGAGGATATGATATTTACCAAGCGGAACAAATGGGAAGTACTTTTGCTGAACCTATCCCATTGGAGAAACCAATAAATAGTAGTTACGATGATTATTATTTTTCTGCAGATGAAAATTTAGAAACGCTTTATTTTTCTACCAATCGACTTGGAGTTACATACAAAGGTGAAGGATTGGAAACGTGTTGTGATGATATTTATAAGTTAGAGATCATCAAAGTGAAGTTGGAGGTAACTACATTTAATACATTGACGGGAGCGGAAGGGTTAGATAGTTGTGAAGTAGCTTTGTATGATGTTACTAATCCAAATAATGAAGTGCTAGTTGAAAAAAAATTAGACCCTAATGGTAATTTTTACCAGTTTGAATTAGAGCTTGAAAAAGATTATAAATTAAAGTCAACTAGGGGAGAGCAATGGGAATATAATGGTGATGAGAATCGTATAATTCCTGTTGAATTTACAACAAAAGATCTTACTGCAAGCCAGACAATAAAGAAGCAATTATATCATACTCCAGAGATTATTTGGAATGTATATACTTTTGTTAAAACTGATGAGTGTAACTATGGATCAATGGTTTCATTACCAAATTGTATATTCGATTTTAGTAACGAATTATCAACAGAATCTTTGTCGAAAGTAGAAGATGACAATCATTTTTTTAAAAAATTGCAATCTGGTGATGTATATACAATAGAAGCAAATGACACTACCTTCTTTTTTCCAGATCCTAATTCATCAAATATTGTTTCTCAAAGTACTAAAGGAATTACAACTCCTAAAACATTTAATGATACGATTTATTTTACATTGGTTGATATTGGTGATTTAACTCTCTATTTCCATAATGATTATCCAAAAAGAGTTAAAGGGAAAAATGGTAGATGGATAAAAGATCATACAATAACAGAAGATAAATACAAGGTTTTATATGAAGAGTATTTACAAAGACGAGGAGAATATAAAGCAGAAAACCAAAAAGTAGAACTTGGAACAAGAGGGGATAGTGAAAAAGCAATTAACATATTTTTTGATGACTATGTTATTGAACAATATACAAACATTGGTAGATATATAGCTTCTTTTCAACGGTTAGAAAAAGTTTTTAAAGATTCAGATTGTCAAATACAAATTGATATGTTGGGAATAACTAGTCCTAAGGCATCAAAGAGTTACAACAATAATCTAGCTATGCGAAGAATTCATTGCTTTAATGAATACCTTAAAACAACCGCTACAGATTTACAAGATGTTTTGCCTAAAGACCTAGATGATAAAACAAATTTATTTATATATAGTTATTGCCCAATAGGTAAGGGGGGAGGTGAAAACTGTAGTGGTTCTGGTCTTAGTAATGAAGATTATGCTAAGATAATAGCTTCTGAGAAAACTCAAATAGAGGGAGCTATAGAAGAAATATTGAAGGATGTAGATCCAAATATTCCTAATTATAATAAACTATCACATGCTATTTATGGTATTGGTCCATCCGCGAGACGAAAAGTAGTTCTTAGTGAAATAAAATTACTGCCAAACGCATCAAATCAACCAATACGATAGATATTAAAAATTTCAAACAATCAAAATCCCAACTTGCACGCATAAATTTTGTACTATGAAAAAGATTTTTTTACTAAATATATTCGCATTGATATTGGCTTCTATTCAGGTGTCAGCACAATGTACGATCCAAGTTGTTACTACTGATATCACAACAGAGACTTGTGTAGGAAGTAGTGATGGATCTGCTACGGCGACTGCAGCTGGTATCGCTCCATTTAGTTATTTGTGGAGTGACGGTCAAACTACAGCAATTGCTACAAATCTAACAGCTGGAACCTATACTGTAACAGCTACGGATGATGCAGGATGTACAGGAACAGCAGAAGCTGAAATTATATTAGACCCTGAAGGGATTTGGTTAATGTTTACTTCCACTCCTGTAACTTGTAATGGAGGAAGTGATGGGACAGCATATGTAAGTGTTATGACTGGGGTAGCTCCTTATTCTTATATTTGGAATGACCCTGCTGGAACTACAACTGCAACTCCAGTAGGCTTAGCTGCAGGTCAATATACAGTTACAGTTACAGATTCAAATGGATGTTCTAATTATGGACCTGTAACTATTACAGAACCTACAGCAATAGTTCTTGTTTCAAGCACAACAAATGAAACTTGTTTTGGAGATGCGGATGGAACTGCTTCGGTTACTGCTTCAGGAGGAACACCAGGCTATACTTATTTATGGAGTACTGGAGATACAACGGCGACAGTAGATAATTTAACTGCTGGTGATTATGTAGTTACAGTAACAGATGCTAATGATTGTCCATCGACTACGACTTTAACGGTCGATTTGACAAATCCTCAAATAGTTATTTCCGGGACATCAACCTCTGTATTATGTTTTGGAGGAAATGATGGAACAGCAACAGTAGCTGTAATTTCTGGAAATGGGCCATTTTCATATTTATGGAGTAATGGGGGAACTACTCAATCTATTTCCAGTTTATCAGGAGGAACTTATACAGTAACTGTAACTGGAGGAGATGGTTGTACCGCAACTACAACAGTAACAGTAATAGAAGATGGAACACAAATTATTGCCACTACAAGTCACTCCAATGAAACTTGTGTGGGAAGTATGGATGGAAGTGTCGCAGTAAGTACGACAGGAGGTGTTGGTCTAATGACTTTCTTATGGAATACTGGGGATACAACTGATGTTGTGAATAATTTATCAGCAGGAACTTATACAGTTACTGTAACAGACGAAGTTGGTTGTACAGCAACTTCAACTGAAACAATAGATCTTTCTCCTGAAGGTATTTGGGTTGATATTACAGTTACTCCAGTTTCATGTTTTAATGGAAATGATGGAAGTGCAACAGCAGTTGTAACTACAGGTGTTGCACCCTATACATATGGATGGAGCAATGGTGGAGATACTACAGCTACTATTTCAAGTTTAATAGCAGGTGATTATACGGTAACTGTTACAGATGTGAATGGTTGTGTTGGTATTTTTTCAACAACAGTTACTGAACCAACTGAATTGATCGCAACTACAACTTCAACCAATACTACCTGTGGATTAACTAACGGAACAGCAACAGTAACAGCTACTGGTGGAACACTAAATTATACTTATGAATGGAGTAATGGAGACTCTACTAGTATAATAAATAGTTTATCAGTAGGAACTTACACCGCAACTGTAACTGATGCCAATGGATGTACAGCAGTTGATTCTACTACAATTACCTATTCTAATTTAGATATTATAACAGTAGTAAATACAACTGATCCAAGTGGACCAACAGCTTCTGATGGAGCAATTGATATAGAAGTAACAGGTGGTTCGAGTTATACATACATGTGGACTGATAGTACAGGTGTTTCTGTAGGTACGACTCAAGATATTACTGATTTGTCTGCAGGTTGTTATACGGTTGTTGTTACAGATATTTTAGGAGTTTGTGCAGCTGATACCACTATTTGTATTGGATGTATGTTAGTTTTGGATGTAATGACCACAAATAATACTTGTGTAGATGACA
>CAJQQY010000420.1 GCA_905480595.1 uncultured Saprospiraceae bacterium
AAGTAAGTCGCCGAAGGCACCCCCAATAAAAACCACTAAACCAAAAAGTTAGCAACACATAAATTTGAAAGAAAACTTCAAGTTTCAAAAAAAGATAATGACCAAAATAGCAATAATAGGAACCTCAAATCTTTTCCCAGGCTCTTCCACAACAGAAGAATTCTGGCAAAACCTAATGCAAGAAAAAGACCTCACGTCACTTGCAACCAAGGAAGATTTCGGTGCCGACCCACAACATTTTTTCCATCCCGATAAAGGAGCAGTAGACAAATGTTATTCCCTTCGCGGCGGTTACATTCGGGATTTCAAATTCGATCCAAACGGCTACGAATTACCTTCCGATCTTTTGGCAACTCAAGACAAATTATATCAATGGTCACTCTACGTTGCAAAAGAAGCATTAAAAGATAGCGGTTACGATAATCAAAAAGACATCCTCCAAAAATGCGGAGTCATCCTTGGAAATTTATCTTTCCCAACAAGTACTTCTCACCAATTCATGTCATCAGTTTATACACAGACAACTGAGGCTGCTGTGCAAACCTTACTCAATGACAAGAATTTTAAAATAAAAAATAACAAACAACACACGCAAAACGACATCCTCGATTACACCCCTTCTCAAATGGTTACTCAAGCATTAGGATTAGGTGCCAATCATTACACATTAGATGCAGCATGTGCCACTTCATTATACGCGATCAAATTAGCTTGCGATGAATTAGTAACTGGAAAATCCGACATGATGCTGGCAGGTGCAGTTTGCGCTTCAGATCAATTATTTATCCATATGGGGTTTTCAATTTTTCATGCATACGCACCGCATGGAAAGAAATTCGTTCCAATGGACAAAGACTCTGCGGGGCTAGTTTCTTCCGAAGGAGCAGGAATGGTAGTATTAAAAAGATTAGAAGATGCAGAGCGAGATGGCGATAATATCTTAGCAGTCATCGGAGGTATTGGATTATCGAATGATGGACGAGGGAAATTCCTTTTGAGTCCTCATCCAAAAGGCCAACGACTAGCTTTCGAAAGAGCATACAAACTAGGTCAAATTTCGGCAAAGGATACTGACTATCTTGAATGTCATGCAACAGGAACTCCCTTAGGTGATGTAACCGAGTTAAATTCCATTTCAAATTTCTTCGCCACGCAAAATGTAAAACCATTGTTGGGTTCTGTAAAATCAAATATGGGACATTTACTCACCGCAGCAGGTATGACTGGTTTACTCAAGGTTTTATTGTCTATGCAGCATGAAGTTATTCCTTCAAACATCAATTTGGAAGAATCAGTAAAAGCTGAAAATGGTTGGATGGGTGAAACACAGTTGATAAACGAAGCAACGCCATGGACAAATAAAAACAAACAAGCAGGAATTAATTCATTCGGTTTTGGTGGAACGAACGCTCACATGGTCGTTCAGAATTATGATAAAAGTCAACCTAAATCAAAATCAGATGCACCTGTCGAATTGCAACCAATGTCGATCATCGGAATGGATGCACACTTTGGAAATTGTACAAATCTAGAAGATTTCTATTCGACAATTTATAATGGAAAACAACATTTCCGAGATCTACCAAAAGGTCGATGGAAAGGTTTTGATGAAAACAAAAACTTGCTTCAACGATTCGGTTTCGAAGATGGTAAAGCACCAAAAGGAGCATACATCGAAGATTTCGAAATTGATTTATTACGTTATAAAATTCAACCAAAAGAGGCGGAAACTTTAGAGCCTCAACAAGCCCTAATTCTTAAAGTAGCAGACAATGCTATCAAGGACGCAGGCTTAGATGAAAGTTCAAATGTAGCAGTTTTGATTGCGATGGAATCTGAATTAGCGATTCATCATTACCTCGCTCGTTGGGATGTAACTTGGCAATTAAAGGAAGCTTTAAAAGAAAACAACATTGAGCTCACAGAGGAGCAAGAAAAAGAGTTAGAGGAGTTATGTAAAAATGGAAATTACTTCCGAGAAGGTTCTCAAACTCCAAGTCAGCATACGAGTTTTGTAGGGAATATTATGGCAAGTCGAATTGCTGCACTTTGGGATTTCTCAGGAGCAGCATTTACTGTTTCTGCAGGTGAAAATTCAGTTTTTAAAGCATTAGAAATTGCTCAAAATCTATTATCTCTTGGTGAAGTAGATGCAGTAGTAGTCGGTGGAGTTGACTTTGCAGGAGGATTAGAAAATGTTTTGCTTAGAAATCAAAAAGATAAAATAAATCAGAATGGACAACCTAGTATTTCTTTGAATAAAGAAGACGAAGGTTGGTTAGTTGGAGAAGGTGCAGGAGCAATTGTTTTGAAAAAAACTAGTGAGATTGCAGAGGATAAAATTTACGCAACGATTAATTCTGTTGGGAAAAACTTAAGCGTACAAAACGTTGGTTACCAAGAGTTGGCAAATACAGGAATTGATTCAGAAGATAATGCAGAGTTAAACAACTTAAACATTTCTTCCAACTCTACTCCTACTGCACTTGGAAGCGTCAAAGCAAATATTGGACATACATACGCAGCTTCAGGAATTGCAAGTTTGATAAAAACTGCATTGTGTTTGCACCATCGTTTTATTCCTGCGATTCCAAATTGGAAAGCAGCTACAAATGCATCTAATTTCCAAGACAATCAATTTTATTTCCCTTCAAAGTCTCGTCCATGGATTTTGCAAAATGATGTTTCAGAAAGAAAAGCAATTGTCAATGGTTTGGAAAACATCCAAGTCCAAATGACGGAAGCAGTTTCGGAAACAAAAACTGAAACAACGTTTTTACAAAAAAACATTCCAAATCTTTTTGCTTTAAAAGGAAATTCTGAAAAGGAAATTCAACAACAAATTTCTGCTTTAGAAATTGCTATCGAAACAGCAACTCCTATCGCTGAAATCGCACAACAGTTTTTTGCTAAATCAAAGGAAAAGCAAACAGACTTTTGTGCAGTTTTAATTGCAAAAACCAAAAAAGATTTAAATCAGGAAATTAATTTTTTCCAAAAAAATATTACGCGAGCATTTGAGAAAAACCAAATCTTAAAAACACCTCGTGGAAGTTATTTTTCTCCAAACCCGTTGGGCAAAAAAGGAAAAGTAGCATTTGTATATCCAGGTTCATCGACTGCTTACACAGGTTTAGGAAAAGATCTTTTCCAATTGTTCCCGCAGTTGTATCCACACTTCGAAAACATGTTGCCGAACCTAGATGAATACATTTGGTCGGATTACCTTTTCCCTAAAAAAATCAACGCTGCAGACGAAAATCCAAATATTTATAACAATGCAATTGCAATGATGTCAACGGGTGTTTTTTACTCGGCAGCATTCACGCATATTTTGCAAGAAGTGTTTGGCATCAAACCTGAAATAGCATTTGGATACAGCATGGGTGAATGCAGTAGCATGTGGTATGCTTTGGGAGTTTGGAGTAGCAATGAAGCAAGAGAGTTTCAAGACTCCCCTATTTTCAAAAATAGATTTGCTGGGAATTTAGAACTGTTGGCAGAGCATTGGGGCATTTCTACGGACGAAGCAAAAGAGAGATGGATAAGCTTAGTTTTACTCGCTCCAAGAGAAAAAGTAGAACAGTTAATTCAAGAAAAAGACAAAGTTTATTTGACTTTTGTAAATACTGAAAACGAGGTAGTGATTTCTGGGGACAAAATAGCTTGCTTGGCAATCGCTGAAGAGTTAGGATGTCAAACAGTTACTATTCCTTTTCAAAATGTGATACATCATGATTTCTGCGAAAACGAACGAGAAGGTTTATTAAAAATGCATCGATTCGATTTGAATAAAAATCT
>CAJQQY010000421.1 GCA_905480595.1 uncultured Saprospiraceae bacterium
ATTTATGAAAATTAATGAGTTTGTAAAAGCAACTCATGCTCAAGGGAAAAAAGCTCGATTATGGGCAACCCCTGAAGATGAAGAACTATGGAAAAAATTATTAGAAATGGAAATCGATTTGATTAACACAGATAAATTATCAAAACTTCAAGAATTTCTTCTAAAACAAAAATGACGAAACTTATTTATATAACAATACAATTACATTTTTATAAAAAAATCAATCTTAAATTCCTCAACTTCAATAAGTTACACATTTTCATTTTTTTTTGATTTGCATATTTCATTTTTTTTCGAAAAAGGCATTTTTTTTTTCGAAATTTTTGTTCTAATTTAGATTAACGATAGAACAATACTTCTTCCTAATTTGAGAAAAACTATTCGCTAGTTACCACTCAAAATTTACCAACTAATTTTTTAAATATTATTTTTTATGTATGTCAACTAATTGATTATCAATTGGTTAGGTTGCCTGTGTATTCTATCGTTAGGTAGAGGTAAGGCATGCTTTGTCTCTACGGAAATTATTACTAAACTATAAAACTATTCTAATTATGTTACAAAAAATGCAACGCCTTGCACGGGCGAAGGTGCAACTTCTATGGCTATGGATGGAGCCTTTTAAATGGAGATTTGGTTATTTTTTCCTCTTTGTTTTTTTCCTTTGGGTAAAAGATTTCCATGTTCAATTTCAATTTGATACTGGGAATAGAATTTCTATTTTTGAAAATTCGAGTAGAGTAGGGTCTCAAATTTTTCAAAAGAATGCAAAGCGGAATACTGGAAAATCCAAAAAACTAAATTTCGATATTCCTTCTAAACCTAATTCTCAACAATATACTTACGTAAAAAGATTTGCTGATGTAGCAAGGTCAGAAATGGAACAATTTGGAATTCCTGCAAGTATCACTTTGGCGCAAGGTTTACTCGAAAGTTCTGCTGGCAAAAGCCCTTTGGCAAAAGAAGCCAACAATCATTTTGGGATAAAATGTTTTTCTAGAAAATGTAAAAAAGGACATTGTAAAAATTTCTCTGACGATCATCACAAAGATTTTTTTCGAACATATCCTTCACCATGGGAAAGCTTTCGAGCACATTCTCTTTTTCTTCAAAAAGATAGATACAAGCATTTATTGGATTTGGAAAAGACGGATTATAAAAATTGGGCGGTGGGTTTGAAACAAGCAGGTTATGCTACTGATCCGAATTATGCAAAGAAGTTAATTCGACTAATAGAGAGTTTGGAATTAGCTAAATATGATGTGTGAAAATCTAATTAGAAAGATGGATTCAAAGAAATTATTGAATCCATCTTTTTTTAAGTTTTTAAAATGATAAGGAACTTAAGTATTTTTGTAATCATAAATTAATCGGAATAAAAACGATGCTAAAAAAAATCCATCATATAGCAATCATTTGCTCTGACTATCAAAAATCTAAAAATTTCTATACCAATATTTTAGGATTAGAGATAATCAGAGAGGTGTATCGAGAAAAACGGGATTCTTACAAATTAGATTTATCGCTTAATGGAATCTATATCATTGAACTTTTTTCTTTTCCAAATCCTCCAAAGAGAGTTTCAAGACCTGAAGCTCAAGGTTTGAGACATCTTGCTTTTGAGGTCGAGGATATTGAATCGGTGGTTCGTCAGTTAGCAAAAAAAGAGATTGAAGTAGAGCCAATTCGAGTTGATGAATACACCAATAAAAGATTTACTTTCTTTTTTGATCCAGATGATTTACCGATTGAACTTTACGAACTTTAATTAAAATTGAATAGACTATAACTTGATTCCCCTAGATCTTATAGAACCTTTATCAGGAATAGGTAATGGTGTTGTCTCCCAAGTCTGATCCCAATTATACTCTAGGTGGATACTATCTCCTGCTAACCAAATAGTACCGATTATTTCTTGTTTTCTCCATTCATCAGTATAGTTAAAGAGGATATCAAGTTCATCATTGACATTGAGCTTGGCTGGAGCTTCTATTTTCCAATTTCCTTCTACGCTATAATAGAATCCATTTACTATGAGTGTATCTCCATTTATAAATGTAATAGATAGATTATCGTCTTTTGTATAGGTTTTGTACTCATGATCTATAACATTTCCTAATGAATCAAGAATTTCATACATCCCATCTGTAATCGCACTTTTGATTTGATAGTTTCCCTCGAACTTGAGAACTTCTGGATTAGACTCAGGCTCCGATGGGTTTTTCTCACAAGATATAATTGTAAGGATAGCAGCTAGCAAGAAAAAATATTTCATGTTTAATTTTTTTAGATTTAATATTATTTGTTGACCATTGTTTTAAAATTTTTGACTAAAATTTTAAAAAATTAATGAAAAAGAAATTAGGGTGTTATTAACAATAGTTGATAACTATATGAATTATATTTTAAATACTATACAATTAACTGATTAAGTTTTACAAAAGTTAAAACGGTAAATTACCCAAATCGACATTTCCACCTGATAAAATAATTCCCACTTTTTTTCCTGCAAACTTTTCTTTTTCTCTTAATAAAGCGGCAAATGGAACAGCACAAGAAGGTTCAATAATTATTTTCATCCGCTCCCAAATTAATCGCATGGCAGCAATAATTTCATCTTCTTCCACCCTAATGATGCGGTCAACATATTCTTGAATAATTGGAAAATTATGATTCCCAAGAATAGTACGCAAGCCATCAGCAATAGTATCTGCAGTTTTATTTGTTTCAATTTTTCCACTTAAAAGTGATCGATATGCATCATCTGCTTGGAATGGTTCTCCACCAATGGTTTTACAATTTTTCCCAAAAAAATGAGCAGCAAGTGCAGTTCCTGCAATAAGTCCACCTCCACCAATCGGAGTCATGACCACATTTAAATCTGGATAATCCTCCAATAATTCCAACGCCGCTGTCCCTTGACCCAAAATCACATCAACTTGATTAGATGGGTGTAATTTTGTTGCTCCAGTTTCAGCTGAAATTTTATCAGTAGTTGCTTGTCGAATATCAATATTCGGTTCACATTCTGTGATCATACCACCATAACCTTTAACTGCATCTTTTTTTACTTGAGGAGCATTAGAAGGCATGACGATGTATGCTTTAATTCCTTGCATCTTAGCACTCAACGAAACTGCTTGAGCAAAATTTCCAGAGGAATGAGTTACTACTCCGTTTGCTTTTTGCCCATCAGTTAAATTCGAAATTGCGTGGGCGGCTCCTCGCATTTTAAAGGCACCCATGCGTTGAAAATTTTCACATTTGAAATAAATTTTTGCTCCTGAAATTTCATTTAATGCTTGCGAAGTAAGGACAGGCGTACGATGAATAAAAGGTTTTATTTTTTCATGGCAATTCAGTAAATCTTCTTTAGTATAATTCATTTATAGTATAAAATTTAAATTGTATTTGTCTTTTTATATTCTAAAATTCAATTGGTTATGGATTAATTTTTTATAAATTTCAAAGTTTTAGAACTTCCATCTTTTGATTTAATTTGTAAATAGTAAAGTCCACTTGGAAAACCTTTTACATCAATTTTGTTATTCCATATCTTAGAATTAGAAATACTCATTTCCTTCATATTCATTCCAGAAGAATTAATAATTGACAAAGATAAATTAAGATCATTTTCGCTTTTCAAGGAAACTTGTAACAATTCATTTACGGGATTTGGGAACATGCTGATTTCCACTTTATTTTCTCCAAAAATAGATTTTGTTGAAGTAGTGTTTTCCCATGTTGTAAACAAATTTTGAAGAGAGTCGATCGGTTCTTCACCAAATGGCATTTCT
>CAJQQY010000422.1 GCA_905480595.1 uncultured Saprospiraceae bacterium
AACAGAAAGTATTTCATTAGATAATGAGGGTCCCATGACTCCTGTAGTAATTGATCAACCTCTTTGGTCTGTAAAAACTTATGCAGAGGCTCAATATCTAATTCTAGATGGCGGACTTAATGACGCCCAAAGAAAAATAAAAGACGTCAAACTAAAAGCTGATTTGCAAAATATTGAAGTTGACAGATTTGCATTACGGGAGCGGATTAATCAATTATTTTTTGGTATTATTTTACTTCGTGAGCAATCGAAATTATTTGATTTTTCACTTCAAGATTTAGAAGCTAGGAAAGCACAAATTGCTGCTGGAGTTGAAAATGGAGTTCTTCTGGAAAGCGAAGAAATTAGAATACAAGTAAAGGAATTAGAAATAAAATCCTTGCAGGATAATGTTGGATATCAAGTAACCGGATTGATCAATACATTGTCAACCCTAATAGGAGAAGAACTTTCAATTGAAGTAAAACTTAATTTCCCTACAATCTCCTCTCATAAAGAAATTCCAAATTTAAAACGTCCCGAACAAAAATATTTCAAATTACAACGAGATGCAATTTTGGCACAGTCAGATATGATTGATGTACAAAAGAAACCTCAACTAAGTGCTTATGCACAAGCAGGAGTTGGATATCCAAACCCTTTAAATTTTCTAGCAAATGAAGTTGCTCCATATGGAATTTTAGGAGTTCAGATGAATTGGAAAATAGCTGATTGGAACAAGACTCAAGTTGATAAAGATATATTATTGCTACAATCTCAAAAATTAATAAATGCAGAAGAGACTTTTAATTTTAATCTAAATTCAAAAAAAGCAAAGTACCAATCCGATGTAAATAGATTGTTATCTCAAATTGAACAAGATGAAAAAATTGCTGATTTACAGGCAGAGATTTTAAAACAAATAGCTGCTCAGTTGGATGAAGGAGTCATCACTTCAAGTGAATATATCATTCAGGTAAATGCTGAATTATTGTCAAGACAAAATTTATTGATTCATCAAACGGAGCTGTCGAAACTTCAATTAGAGTTTTGGAGTGAGCGAGGTGGATTTTAACCATCCTTCAATCAATTGATAATCAATAGTTTACAAATACACTTTTCTAATTTTTATAAAAAATTAAAAAATGCGAAGATCATTTTTATTTCTCCTCACTACCCTTTTTCTTTTTTCATGTGAAGAAAAAATAGAACTCTCAGATGCTTATGGAAATTTTGAAGCAACAATTTCTACAGTAAGTTCTGAGGCAAATGGACGATTAATATTTTTCAATGTCGAAGAAGGCCAGCAAATAAAAAAAGGAAAATTAATCGGTTTGGTTGACACCACCCAATTGCATTTGCAAAGACAACAAATCAAAGCAAGCATCAATACGCTTCCAAAGAAACTACGCAACACTCTTGCGGATATTGAAGTTTTGCAAAATCAAAAATCAAATATGATTAGAGAACGAGATCGCGTAAATAGATTGTTAGAAAAGAAGGCAGCCACACCAAAACAATTAGATGACATCAATGGTGAAATAGAAGTAATGGATAAAAGAATGGAAGCAATTCGTTCTCAAACTCAAATTGCGAATCGAAGTATTTTAGCTGAAAAAGAACCATTGATCGCGCAGATTGCAGTCCTCAATAATCAGATCAAAAAATCATATATCTACAATACAGTTGATGGAACTATTTTGACAAAACTTACCGAACCAAATGAATTTGTGGGAATGGGTTCTCCTATTTATCGGATCGGTGAATTGGATACGATGACGCTTCGATTTTATGCTAGTAGTCTTCAGTTACAAGAAGTAAAACTAGGGCAAAAGATAGAAGTACTAATTGATAAGGGTGTGGATAATTATTCCACTTTAGAAGGTACCATCAGTTGGGTTTCAGAGCAATCGGAATTTACACCTAAAACAATTCAAACCAAAGAAGATCGTGTAAATTTAGTTTATGCAGTCAAGGCAAAAGTAGCCAACCCTGATGGATTTTTAAAAATCGGAATGCCAGCAGAAGTTAATTTTAATCAATCAAATTCTGAAGGAAAAAATCAAGAAGCAAAACAGAAAAATAAATGAATGCTATTGAAATAAAAAATATCAATAAATCATTTGGCGATACCCAAGCTGTTTCTGACATTAATTTTTCGGTCAAGAAAGGAGAACTATTTGGTTTGATTGGACCGGATGGAGCAGGTAAATCCACCTTGTTTAAAATCTTGACTACCCTACTCATTCCAGATGAGGGAAATGCTACAGTTTCAGGTTTTGATACTGTAAAAGATTATAAAAGAATAAGAAAAATCATTGGCTATATGCCAGGTAAGTTTTCCTTGTATCAAGATTTATCGGTTCAAGAGAATTTGAATTTCTTCGCTACTATTTTCGGGACGACTATAGAAAAGAACTATCATCTCATCAAAGATATTTATGTCCAACTCGAACCATTTAAAAATCGAAGAGCTGGAAAACTATCAGGTGGAATGAAGCAAAAATTAGCCCTGTGTTGTGCTTTAATTCATGAACCTGAAGTATTGTTTTTAGACGAACCAACTACTGGAGTTGATGCTGTCAGTCGCGCTGAATTTTGGGAAATGTTGAAGCGATTAAAAGCACATGGAATTACCATTCTAGTCAGTACACCATACATGGATGAAGCTTCACTTTGTGAACGAATTGCGCTAATACAGGAAGGGAAGATTTTACAGATTGATACTCCTCAGAATATCACCAATAGTTATTCTAAACCACTCTTTGAGATCAAATCACATGACTTTTATCAATTACTAAAAGATCTTCGAGAGGAACCTTTTACAGAGCGAGTTGAACCTTTTGGTGAATACCTCCATTTGACGACAAATTCTGATATTTCTTCAAATTCAATTTCCGAAATTTTAGAAAAAAAAGGACATACTCAAATTGAGATAAACCAAGCAATAGCTAGCATCGAAGACGTTTTTTTAGATTTAATGTAATTTTTGAATTATGGAAAATAACGCAATCACAGCAATCGGTTTAACTAAGAAATTCGGAGATTTTACTGCCGTAAATGCAATTACTTTCGAGGTGAAAAAAGGGGAGATTTTTGGTTTCTTAGGAGCCAATGGAGCAGGCAAAACTACTGCCATCAAAATGCTCATCGGCCTGAGTAGACCAACCAATGGTCAAGCAACAGTTGCTGGTTTTGATGTATTCAAACAGACTAATAGAATAAAAGAAAACATTGGTTACATGAGCCAAAAATTTAGTTTGTATGAAGATTTGACGGTCAAACAAAACATTAATTTCTACGGTGGAATTTATGGCTTGAGCAGAAAAAAAATTATCGAAAAAACCGCTTCGATAATTGAAAATTTAAACCTAAGAAGTTACGCCAACAAGGTTGTTGGTGATCTTCCTTTGGGTTGGAAACAAAGGTTGTCTTTTGCAGTTGCAAGTGTTCATGATCCAAAAATCATTTTCCTAGACGAACCGACTGGAGGTGTTGACCCAGCTACCCGAAGACAATTTTGGGAAATGATTTATGAAGCTTCTAACAATGGTATTACAATTTTTGTAACCACTCATTATATGGACGAAGCTGAATACTGTCATCGAGTTTCCATCATGGTTGATGGCAAAATTGAGGCACTCGGAACACCTCGAGAATTGAAGGAAAGATTTAAAGTAAATTCAATGGATGATGTTTTTATTCAACTTGCTCGTGGCTAAATTATAGGGATCGGATCCCTAATTAATTAATCTAATTTTTCAAAAAAATCAAAAAATGTTACGCATATTTTTAGCATTTGTCAAAAAGGAAACCTTTCACATTCTTCGAGATACTCGAACTTTGGTGATACTTTTTGGGATGCCAATTGCTTTAGTTTTGATTTTTGGATATACGGTAACGAATGAATTTAAAGATGCTTCCATCTCAATTATCGATCAATCAAAAGATAATTTGAGTCATGAATTTGTAGAACACCTAACTGCATCTGGACATTTTCAATTAACCAATCTACCCAACAACATCAATTCTCTCGATGGTGAGTTCAAAGGTGGAAACGTAAAAATGGGCATTGTCATTCCTCCAAACTTTGAAAAAGATTTTTTCAAAAAAACACCAGTTACAATTCAGTTAATTACAGATGCATCCGAACCAAATTATGCAACGACTTTAACTAGTTACGCTTCGCAAATGATCTTCTCATTTCAAAAAAAATATTCAAAATCAGCTATACCTCCTTATCAAATTGAAACGGAAATACGAATGATGTATAATCCAAAATTGATTGGAGCATATAATTTTATTCCGGGAGTAGCAGCTTTGATCTTGATGTTAATTTCGGCAATGATGACTTCGTTGACTATTGCCAAAGAAAAAGAAACGGGGACGATGGATTTACTTTTAGTGTCTCCTCTCCCACCCATGCTGATTATTTTGGGAAAAATAATGCCTTATGTAGTGCTTTCATTTATTGATGCGGTGCTAGTATTTGCGATGGGATATTACATTTTTGAGGTGCCGATTCATGGAAGCCTTGCTTTGTTACTTTCCTTAAGTCTTTTATATTTAACGGTTGCATTGGCCTTGGGAGTTTTGATTTCTACCAAGGCAGCCACTCAGCAAGCAGCTATGATGGTTTCACTTTTCACATTGATGTTGCCGACGATGTTATTGTCAGGTTTTATGTTTCCGATCGCAAGTATGCCTTGGGTTTTACAATATATTTCGAAGATAGTTCCGGCTAATTATTTTGTCCAAATTCAACAAGCCGTTATGTTGAAAGGTGCAGGTTGGGAATCAATTTCTCATCCAATTTTGATTTTGATAATAATGGTCTTTGTGCTTTTTGCTGCTGCTTGGAAAAACTTTAAGGTAATTTACAAATAAGAAATATGAGGAAATTATTTTATATCGTCCAAAAAGAATTTATTCAAATATTTCGGAACAAAGCCATCCTTCCTTTGATGACTGTCGTACCAATCATGCAGTTAATTGTATTATCATTCGCAGCAAGTAATGAAGTGAGAAATGTTCAATTGGCAATTGTGGATCAAGACAATTCTGAATACTCTCGTCTGATAACTTCCAAAATAAAAAATTCTGACCGATTCATTTTAATGGATAATCCACCTTCTGTAAAATTGGCTGATGGGATGATGCAAAGTGGAAATGCCGATATCATTTTAACCATTCCTCCTCAATTCGAAAAGAATTTTTTCAAAAATAAAACTGGCGAAATTCAATTGCTCGTCAATGCTATCAATGGTCAACAAGCAACAGTTGGAGCAGCTTATCTTGCTCAAATTATTCAATCCTTCAATCAAGAAATTCGATTGGATGCTGTTCCTCAATTGGCCGTTATGAAACAATTCAGTTCACCTCAATTAAGAATTGAAAACTCCAATTGGTATAATCCAGATTTAAGTTATAAAGATTTTATGGTTCCCGGAATCCTTGGAGAATTGGCAACTCTTTTAGTCATGTTATTGACGGCGATGAATATTGTAAGAGAAAGAGAAATCGGAACGATCGAACAAATCAATGTGACTCCTATCAAAAAATGGCAATTCATTTTAGGAAAAATGATTCCGTTTTTATTTATCGGAATGTTTCTTTTGACTGTTGGAATGATTGCAGGAAAATTAATATTTGACATCCCTATAGTAGGAAGTTTGTGGGTGATATTTGCCTATTGTTTGCTGAATCTAACCGCCGTTTTAGGAATTGGTTTATTCATTTCCAACTTAGCAGATACTCAGCAGCAAGCTATGTTTATCACTTTTTTCTTTGCTATTATTTTTATTTTGATGTGTGGACTTTTTACTCCAATTGAAAGTATGCCGAAGATGGCACAGTACTTTACGATACCAAATCCGATTGCACATTTTGTTCATGTGATGCGTTCGGTCTTATTGAAAGGAAGTGAATTTAGTGATGTTGCTTATAATTTTAAAGTGACTGCTGTTCTCGCTGTTGTGTTTAATTCATTGGCTATATTGAGTTATCGAAAAGTGAGTTAGGTTTTACTTTCTTAAATTTAAACTATAATTAATTTTTAAAATATTTAGGAATAAAAGAAAATATAAACCATGTCAATTGAACACGATCAAATTACTGAATTCCATTACTCAGCTTTTCACCCTTCATTACATTCAAGAATACTGAATCATTTTTTTAGGGAGAATGAAAAATATTATTTTTGGAAGGTGATTAAAAAAACTCTCTTACCAAATTGGTGAATCATCAAACTCAAATCATTTTATTACATTCCTTTTCAATTAAATATAAATGCTGATTTTAGATTTAGATAATACCATATTTGAGACGAAATCAATTAAGCCTGAAATTTTCAAACCAATCTTAGATGTGATTGAAGAGTACTATCATTCGATAAATGAATATTCGATAGGACAGCAATTATTTCAAGAATTCTGGTCCGTTCCGATGGATAAAGTTTTTGCAAAATATAATACTCCTAAAAAAATAAGAGATCAAGCATTCGATAAATTTAATAAAATTGATTTTCACTTAAAGATCAAAACATATGGTGATTATGATGTTTTAAAAAGTATTCAGAAAGAAAAAATATTAGTTACTACAGGTTATGAAAAATTGCAAATAGCTAAGATAAAGGCATTAAACATAAAAAAGGATTTCAAAGAAATATTTATTGATAATCCTATTTCCGAAAACAGAAAATATAAACTAGGAATATTTAAGGAAATTTTACAAAAGGAAAACTTGCAACCAAAAGAAGTTTGGGTGATAGGTGATAGTGCAGATAATGAGATTAAAGCTGGCAAAGAATTAGGAATGAACACTATTCAAAGATTGAATAATGGAGATAGAAAATCCAATTTATCAGATTATGGAATTTCATCTTTTCATGAATTACACAAGATTATAAAATAATCCATCCTATTAAAAATGCCGGTGCTAAATTAACTTTAAAAGTTAGAAACGTAACTTTAAAATTAAAAAGCTCCCATAATGAATTCACATTATGGGAGCTTTTTTTGACTAGCAAGTGTACTTAATTTTGATTCCTATAAATCTTCAGCTAAAGGATTTTCTTTTTTTAAGACTCTCAAAGCTTCTTTCACAGCTTCATCTGAATCATTCCAAATAGTATAAAAGCCATCTTCTTTAAATAGGTTTCTAGCTAATCTCGCTTTCAACAAAACTTTCAGATTATCTTCAATGTCATCAAAATCCTCCATATCAAAATCAGCCCCATTTTCTTCTCCAAATTTTAAGAAATCATTTAGCATATTCTCATCTACTACAAATTCATTTCGCAATTTTTCTAAAGTCATTTCTCTCAATTCATTTGCATGATTTTCAGCATAGCGATAAATATATTGAGGCAAAACTTGACGCAAAGAAATATAGGAATCATTCAAGTAAGTAGTGTCTAAAGGAACGAAAACATCAGGAGTAATTCCACCACCACCAAAGACAATCCGTTTTTCTAACTTAGTATAAAATTGAGTAGTATCGGACTGATGGATGCTATCTTTATTTAAAAGTTCACCACCTTGGTATCGGTCAATGATATCAGAACTGTATGCATTTTTATCATCATAAGATTTTTGGATCAATCGATCTGAAGGGGTAAAATATCTTGCCACTGTTAATCTCAATGCAGAACCATCATTTAAATCTAACTGCTCTTGCACCAACCCTTTTCCAAAAGACCTTCTTCCAATAATTACTCCCCTGTCCCAATCTTGAACTGCTCCAGCTACAATTTCACTTGCTGATGCTGATCCTTCATCAATCAGAATAGCAACTTTACCAATTGAATAATGAGTAAGTCCAGTCGATTTATATTCATTTCTCCT
>CAJQQY010000423.1 GCA_905480595.1 uncultured Saprospiraceae bacterium
GGAGTCAAAATAATGTCAGTCATCAACATCGTAAATACCACTAATGCGATATTATTCCCCACCAACATGGTTCCTAAGAAATCCGCAGGTTTTTCATAAAAATGTGCCAAAATTGCACCTCGACGAGAACCTTTATTTTTCTTTAATTCTATCCGCAATTTATTCGCAGAGACGAAGGCAATCTCCGAACCTGAAAATAAAGCTGATAGTACAAGGAAAAATAGAATAAGGGTAAACGTCATGAATTTTTATTGGAACCTTAAAAGTCTAAATATAACGTAAATTAATCAAAATCAGTTACGTACGTCGGTTTTCCAAAACCGTTTTTTCACACACTCTATTTGATTGTTTTTTGGCTTGATATAGATCAGTTTTAGAAAACCGACTTACTCCTCCAACTCATCTGCTAATCCATCCACTTTGATTCGGCCAGTTATCGCATTGATTTCCCAACGAGTAAAATCTTGATTTGCTTCAAATCCATAGCCATAAACAATTTCTCCAGGGCGAGTAATTTTGACAAATTTCTTGGTATAAACTTTATTGATTTTTTCATCCCAGATGAGTTCTTCAGTTTCGAGTTTTTCATTTTTTTTACTTTCCCAAACTACACTATCACGAACAGTAATCTCATTTTTTTTCTCAAAACGTAAAGCATATTTCGCAGTTAGTTCACTTTGTGTTCGGCCAGATGGATCAAAGAAATCAACTTTTATTCCTTCTGGAAATTCTTGTCTTGGTGTGTTGATATCTAAATAGCGAAACATTTTATCTCCCATCACTTTGACTCTAATAATCGCAGAGTCGCTGTAGAGCAATTCTACATTTGTCATCGTTTCGTATTTGAGTTCGTCAGGAGTTGCGACGCTTTTGATTTCTTCCAAATCGTTTTCGCAGGAGGTTAGGAGGAAGAAAAATGAACATCCAATAACCAACAAGGAATATCCAATATCCAAGTTTCCCAAAAATTTATTTAGTCGATTCATTGGATATTGGTTATTCCTTGTTGAGTGTTGGATATTCATTTTCGCTATCTTATTTTTTTCAATTATTATCTACTTCATCAAAGTCAAATCTCCTTCATACAAAACAACCTCCCCATCTATAAACTCCACCAAGGTATAAAAAGCAAACACATCCGGGCCCATTTCTTTTCCTTTAAAAATTCCATTCCAACCTAAACTTGGTTCATTCAAAGGAATATCTTTTGCTTCAAAAACCAATGCTCCCCAGCGATTATAAATACGCAGAATTTGAATATTTGCAGCAGCAGGTCCACTATAAACGGTGAAGCCATCATTGTAACCATCAAAGTTTGGGGAAAAAGCATTTGGAATATAGATTGGTCGATTTTTCACGACTTCAATTGTTATCTGATCAGTTGCTGTACATCCACTTTCATCTGTGATTGTAACAGTATAGGTTGTAGTGTTTACAGGCATAGCAACTGGATTTGGACAATCTGTGCAAGACAATCCATCAGCAGGACTCCACTCATAAGTTACTGGAATAAACGGCGAATAGATCGTAGTAATAGTTGTAGAAAAACCTAAATCAATAGATTGGTTATCACCTGCATTTACAATCAATTCAGTTGGCTGAGTGATCGTTGCATCTACCTCATCCGTACATCCTAAAATATCTTGAATGATGATCGTATAATCTCCCGCAGCCAAATCTGTAAAATCAACTGCATCTTGAAAAATCACTCCATCCAAACTATATTGATAAGGGGGATTACCTCCAGAGCCAGTTACTGAAATGACGCCAGATTCTTCTCCAAAACAAATTATATCTACCACATTCAAGATGTCAATAAATAATTCATCAGGTTGTGTGATGGAAAAACTTCCAACTGCGTCACAATCATTTCCATCCAAGACTGTCACGGTATAAGTTCCTGGATTTAAACCGGAAATCGTTGCTGTCGTTTCATTATTATTCCAAGTGAAAGTATAATTTCCTACTCCCCCACTTGGTGTTGCGGTAATCGTTCCATCTCCTGCTCCAAAACAACTAACATTCACTCCATCCAAATCAACTGCAACGGGTGGCGGTTCAGAAACTACTATTTCAAATTGTCCGACGCAACCGTTATTATCGACTACATCTACAATAAAAGTTCCTGCCCCTATATCATTTAGGGTATTAGAATTTTGAAAACCATTTCCATTATTAAAATCATATTGATAAGGAGGAAAGCCATTGGCAATAATAATTTCAATTGAGCCATCTTCCAAACTAAAACAGGATGGAGAAATACTTCCATCTAATTCCAGTTCCAATTCTAATTCATCAACTTGAATATCCAAACTCGTTTGACATCCATTCGCATCTTCCAAAATTACATTGTACAGTCCAGTTGGAATATTGGTCAAAGTATTATCTGAAGTCCACACTCCATTATTTTGCCATTGATATAAATATGGCGGAGTTCCTCCAAAACTAATTAATTCAATTGCTCCATCTTGCCCTTCATTACAACTCGGCATCGAAATCTGTGGCGTAATATTAAATGGAGGTGGTCCCCCAACTGAAAAAGTCAAAACAGTATCGCAAGTTGCCTCATTCGTAATGGTAACGGTATAATCATCGATTGCTAAATTTGTAATCCCTGAAGTCGTCGCATTATTTTCCCAAACAAAA
The DNA here is from genome assembly GCA_905480595.1 of uncultured Saprospiraceae bacterium. Lineage (GTDB taxonomy): Bacteria > Bacteroidota > Bacteroidia > Chitinophagales > Saprospiraceae > CAJQQY01. Next base: position 2,647 of record CAJQQY010000423.1, read on the forward strand.
GTATGGGGATCAGCATTACTCGTCACCGTCAAACTAATCGAACCATCTTGACTGTCAGGACAATCTACATTGTCAATTGTTGGTACAACTGTCATCGCATTCAAAGTTTCGCAGCAAGGAGAAACCAAAATAGTTTCCACATCGACAACAATACATCCCAAATCACTCTCTACTGTCAACGAAATAGTTTTTAATCCAGGAGTTGTCCAAGTTACTTCGTGTGGGCCAATTCCAGAAGCAGTTGCTGGAACTGCATCTACTCCAAAGTTCCATTCCCAACCAACTAAGGCTCCCAATGTAAATGAGCTATTATCATTAAAAATTACCGACTCTCCATAACAAACTTCGGAGTCTGGTTCGTCAGTTGTAACATCAGCCTCGGGACCTAAAAACTCACCTGTTCCACCAAATTCAACTTCAAAACCATTTCCAGTACTGGTGAAATTATTGACAAGCAATGCATAACTTTTCCCTGCTTCCATATTAAGGGCTGCTAAAAAGTTGTCTTGTGGATATGGATTTTGACAACCAGATTCTTCAAATATATCTGTTGACGTTCCATCCAAACCAGTTGGCCCCATACATGGACTTGGAAATGTAAAACTCCCTGAAGCCATACAACGCAAATCAATTTTATCGGCACAATTTCCAATCCCACTCGGCAATTCATACACTACAAAATCTAAATCATCGCTTGGAAAGGTTGGCGTCAAAGTAAATTCTAAAGTTCCAGATGTTTCACATGTCCATGTAAACCATGTTGAATTTGATTCTGAGGTAGAACCTAAACCACCTAGGCAGGTTCCCGCGGCTTCATCTGGATCACTTCCTGCACCAGATATTTGCTGAACTACAAAAGAAGATTTATCACAAAGAATTGCAGCTATCGGACAATCGGAACCAGGCTCCACCGGCGCAAAATAGTTAGCAATACATAATTGAAAACTTCCCAGAGTGCCTCCTGCATCTATTCGAATATAGTATTCTTGCCCTATCACCATTCCTCCCTCGTATAATTGAATCGTATTATTTTGAATGCCATCGTCAGAAGCACAACCAAATGTATTTATCGTTCCTGCACAATCTCCCGTGTACATGGCCACTTCTGGTTCCCACATCGAACCTCCCAGGACTGGTGTTGAAGCACCTATTACCGTAATTGTCATATCAGTCGCAATGGCCGTAAATTTAAACCAAACATCATTATCTGAATTGGAAAAACAAAACGGAGAGGAAAAACCAGAGTCAGTTGCATCCACATTAGAAAATGCTGCAACATCAGAACACCAATTAGACACATCTGTTATTTCAATTGCTCCAGCACAATCATCATTAATTGGCTGTGCAAAAGTATCTTGAAGGAAAATAAAAAATGAAAATAAAACACAGTTAGTGTAAAGAAAATATTTCTTCATAATTTTCAAGTTGAATGCTGTTGTAAATATTGTTTTCAAAGCTTAAGATTTTTTTCGGCCTTATACGTTTTTTTTGCACAAAAATAACGTTTTTTGCCTCAGTAAAAGTGTTATTACTATTATATTATAAGACTACTACAAAGGAAAATATGTTGAGTCAAAATCATCATTTTAAGAAAACTTTAATGCAAAATGTCGGTTCGCCATCTAATTTTTTAAATTTGCCTTCTAATACTTTGAACGACAGGTAATTATATTAGTGCCTAACTGATTTCTAAACAAAAAATAGAATCAATTCTTTATGAAAAAAAATATTCCCAATGCAATCACTTTAGTCAATCTCTTTTGCGGTTGCTGTGCTTTGGTTTGTGTATTTAATGAGATGTTCGTTCCTGCATTTTGGTTTTTATTTGCAGGTGGACTAGCCGATTACGCAGATGGATTTGTAGCAAGATATCTAGGTGTTCATTCTGTTTTGGGAAAAGAATTAGATTCGTTAGCTGATATGGTTTCATTTGGAGTCGTACCGGGAGTAATTTTATATACCTTAATTTCCAATCATCCAATTGCAGAAGATTATGTTTTTGGAAATGTAAAATTACTTGCGCTTCCTGCATTCCTAGTTACTCTTTTTTCATGTTTACGATTAGCGAAGTTTAATCTAGATACTCGTCAGTCAGAAGATTTTATAGGATTGAATACTCCTTCGGTTACAATGTTTGTTACAGGGTTGATGTTGATTTATCATTTTGATTCATTTGGAATGGGCGATATGGTTTACCATCCTTATATTTTATATCCTACGATACTCATCTTATCTTATTTGTTAGTAGCAGAATTACCCATGTTTAGTATGAAATTCAAAGGAATGAAATGGGATGGCAATGAACAAAGAATTGTATTTATGATTATTGGAATTTTGGCCATTATTTTTTTACGAGAAGTCGCATTTTCTTTGATGATTGGGTTGTATGTTTTATTTGCCTTTTTTGATAAGATTTTTTTAGGGAAAAAAATCGAGTAAAAGTGAAATTGATTTTTTGAAAAAACGAACCAACAATCCAAAATTTATTACATTTGCAAAAAATTAAAAATTCATGAAATACTTTGCAGAAATAGACATCATGCCGCACAAGGAATTATTAGATCCTCAAGGTAAAACTGTCTCTAACAATATGAAAAATTTAGACATCACAGGTGTAGAAGATGTTCGAATTGGAAAACACATTACCATGACTTTTGACGCTGCTAACGAAGAAGAAGCAAATGAAAAAGTGGACACAGCTTGTAAAAAATTATTGGCTAATGTTATTATGGAAAAATATACTTTTTCCATCAAAACAGTTTAATTTAGTTGACCTGTTTATCGGTGAATCAGTTTATCGGTTACCCGATTAACTGATTCACTAATCAACTAATTCACCATGTTATACCTCGTCCCCACTCCCATCGGCAACCTAGAAGACATCACTCTCCGGGCTTTGCGCATCCTAAAAGAGGTAGACATCATTCTAGCCGAGGACACTCGTACTTCCAAGAAATTATTGATGCATTATGAAATTGAAACGCCCTTACGAGCGTACCATGCACATAATGAACATGCTGTCGTTGAAGATATTATTCGTCAATTAGGCACAGGTCAAACTATTGCACTCATTACTGATGCTGGTACTCCAGGTATTTCTGACCCTGGTTTTTTGTTGGCTAGAGAATGTGTAAAAGCTAATATAAAATTAGAATGCTTGCCCGGTGCAACTGCATTTGTTCCCGCATTAGTTGCTTCTGGTTTACCTTGCGATAAATTTTTCTTCGAAGGTTTCCTACCTCATAAAAAAGGTCGACAAACGCGATTAAAATATTTGAGTGAACTGCACTATACTTTTGTTTTGTATGAATCACCACATCGATTGGTCAAATGTCTAAATCAATTAATTGAATTTTGTGGAGAAGATAGAATGGCAAGTGTTTGTCGAGAATTGACAAAAATGTACGAAGAGTGTGTGACTAAATCCTTACCTGAATTAGTCGCTCATTTTGATACAGAGAAAAAAGTGCGAGGAGAAATCGTCATTATAGTGGAAGGAAAAACTATAGTAAAGCAAAAAAAGGAGAAAAGGTACAAGTGAAAAACGAAATGAGCCTATTCCAGAAAAATAAATTTTCGAAACAGGCTCATTTGAATTTAGAGGAAATATATAATAAAGGGGTATCCTAGTTCAAAATAAATCTTTTACTCACCACACCTTCTGCTGTTTTTATTTTTACAAAATAAACTCCAGCGTTCCAATCTTTCATATTTAATTCAACCTGTGAGCTGTTGATATTTTTTTCCAAAAGAATCTGCCCAAAGTTATTAAAAACTTCCATATGTTCTCCATCTAAATCTGTGATTTTTATCATCACCTTATCAGTCGCAGGATTTGGGAAGAGTTGAACTTTTCGGGCAAGCTCAGGATTATTGGTATTCGTTGTTTCTGTTTTTGTAAAAACAAGCGTAGAAGGAGTATTCTCCAAATTGATATCTAATTCATTTCCAAGAGAGTCCACCATCTTCACTCCATTAACAGAGACTATAAAATGAGCATCTCCATCTTCAATTCGACCATCCAAAATATCAGAATTTATGATATAAACTATATCGCCAATTTTACCAAATCCATCTACCGCATTCCCATCTATTCGAGTAATTCCTAGATCCAATTGCTCTTCCGCATATTGATTATTTGGCAACCAATAAACTTCATCCGAAGAACCAAAAAATGAATCATCATTATAACTCACATTTATTGAATCTTCATAAACCAAATCACTTGAGTATCCTAAATACAACGCTAAACCATAAATATTTTCAGCAGGTAAAGCTTGATTTCCTATTTTAAGGTGAGCCGTAACTTGAATATTAGCTGATAAAGTATTTGGGTCTACATAAATAGTATCTTGATCAAAATCAATATGAATCAATGGTGCACTTGCTTCAGCAGTTGGATTAGGAGCATCCATTGGAGTATAATTCGCAGTAATTGCCAGAGCATCATCATTATCTATAATTCCATTTCCATCACAATCCAAATGTTTATAATTCACACCTTCAACCGTTTCTTGAGGCCAATCAGGAGCCAATTGTCCTACAAATTCAATTGTTGCATCTGGTCGTTCTGGCCCCGACAATCCATTACCAACACCCAAATCCAACAAATCATAAAAATTAGCTTCTCCATCTTTATTCGCATCTCCAGGAAATACACAATCTGTCAAATTACAAATATCACTCAAACTCCCAACAATCACATCAGCACAAAATGTACTCAAACAAGCTTGATCATTCCAAACAGTCATACACACATTATAAACTCCATCCGTTGCATAAAAATAATCTAAAGAGGCACCTGCATCATTAGAAATCCCTCCATCTCCAAAATCCCAAGAAACATCAGTATAATCTCCATTCGCTTGATTAAAGAATGTAATTCCACCCGTTCCTGGAATCGGTCCATCATATACTTCGTAAATAAAGTAAGCATCACAGGTTACTACATTATCGTTCGCTTTGAGTTGCCATACAGACACTCCAAACAAAAAAATCAGCGCTATTTTTATATTTAAATACTTCATTTCTACAGGTGATTTTAGTGTTGATAAACTACCACCTTACAATAATCATTAAAAAAATGGGTTAAAAAAAGTACAGAATATTCATTTTGTACATTCAGTTACATTTTTACAAAAAACATAATCTATTGATAATCAATATATTAACTTTACTCAAAAAAATAAATAGATTTGTTATATCTATTTTTTATTTATAAAAATAATCAAAAATTAAGTATTTACTTATATGATTAGTCCAAAGCTTTTAGTGCTGCTTCAAAATTTTTCAAAATCTGAGTTAAAAGGTTTTTATAAATTTTTACAATCTTCGTTTCATAATGAGAATCAAGATCTTGTCAATCTGTATAAAATCATTAAGACTCAATTTCAAAAATCAAATGGAAGTTATAAAGAAAACACTCATTTTGATAAAAAAATTGTCTGGAAAAAAGTAAAAGGAAATACTCCTTATCTAGATGAACAAATGAGAAGAATGAGTTCTGATTTGACTAAAAAAGCTTACCACTTTTTAGCCTACATGGAATTCAAAAAAAATCCGATGGATGAGTTGATTTATTTATTGCCAACGATCAACACGCCAAGTCTCAATAAACATTTTGCAGGAGCCACTCGCCAAGCTGATTTGATTCAAGAAAAATCAAGTTTAAAAAACGCCAACCATCATTTTTCTAAATTTAAAATTGAATATCAGAAATATCGCAATCAAGAAATCAATACCAAGAAATTACCTGACTTTGGCAGCTTGGAAAAAGCCGATTATCACCTCGACGCTTTTTATATTTTTAATAAATTAAAAAACTACTGCGATTTTTTAGCTTACAAAAACATCACCGCCATCAACCCCAATATTCATCTATTCCCTGATTTTTTAGAAAATCTAAAAAGCAGTCCTTACATCAATGAACCTTGCATCAAATCCTATTTTTATATCGTATCGATGATGCTTCAACCAGATGATGAAGCTTTTTTCCAAAACGCAAAAGAAATTTTAGAAAAAAATTATGACTCCTTCACTACTCAAGAGTTAAATACGATTTATATCTATTTAAAAAATTACTGCATCGATACAAAAATCAATAATGGTAAGTCAGAATATTTTGAAGAACTTTTTGATATTTTTAAAACACTATTGGAAAAAGAAATCAATTTTGTAGACGGAATGCTTGATCCTCGAGATTATAAAAATATAGTCACCGTCGGTCTCCACATTAAAGAATTTGATTGGACTGAAAAATTTATTCAAAACTACACCACTCGCCTCCCTCGCGAAAGTCAAGACAATGATTTAAGTTATAACTTAGCTAAAGTCTACTTTCATAAAGAAGACTACCAAAAAGTCATCGAGCAATTGCGAGAAGTCGAATATAAAAATCTTTCCTACACCATGGGCGGAAGACTCATGCTCCTCAAAACCTATTACGAATTAAACGAATTAGATGCTCTAGAATCACTTTTAGACAGTTATGGAATTTACTTGCGTCGAAACAAATTAATTTCTAGAGAAGTCAAACAACAACTAATGAACGGAATTCGCTTCACTCGAAAACTAGCCTCCCTCCCTCGCTATGACAAAACCGGTATCCAAAAACTCAAAACCCAAATCAACAATTGTAAAGCCCTCGCCGCAAAAAAATGGCTCCTAGAAAAAGTAGAAGAAATGGAATAGATTTTTTCGTTGAACGTTATATGTTTTATGGTACAATAATTAATGCACCACTAACTTAATTTGAAAGGAAAACCATGAGAAGCACAGAGCGGGCTGGGCACGGCGAAAAATGAGGGTGCGGGAGCCTGCCTTGCGTATAGCTATTTTTTCGCCTAGAATTTTTTGGTTCTTTTTTTTCAATGAAAAAAAGAACAGCACCACAAACAAGTCAATCACCCCTAATTTATAAACCAAAAGCTAAATACTTCCCTCCTCATTATTTATCTTTACCAAAAAACTCTCCATGAAAAAAATAAATCGTAAAACAATCCTCGGCATACTTTTAGGGATATTTATCATTATGCAATTCTGGCAAATAGATAAGACCAATCCACCTGTTGACAAAAAATTAGATTTCATAGAAATCACCAAGCCCTCTGAAGCAATTGCAACAATGCTCAAAGATGCTTGTTACGATTGTCACTCCCATGAAGTAAAATACCCTTGGTACTCTAATATTGCCCCTGTATCCTGGTGGGTAAAAGGACATATTGACAATGGACTTGGAGAAGTAAATTTCTCAGAGTGGGGTAAATACGAATCAAAAAAAGCCAATCATAAACTAGAAGAGTCTTACGAAAAAGTAGAGAAAAAAGAAATGCCGCTGACTCCATATTTGATTGCCCATTCATCAGCAAGATTAACTGAAGAACAACGAGCAGAACTCGTTACTTTTTTCAAATCCAAAATGACGGATTAACCCCTTCAAATCCTTTAAAATTCAGTACCTTTAATAATTCGAACAAAACGCATCCACCAACTACACTTTTAAAACCCTAATCTACTCAATACGCATTTTCAATTTTATGCTTTGAGTTCTAAAAAATACGAGAAAGAATTTATGCGAATAGCGTTGGTGACTATTTTATTTTTTGTGACAATCTTCCCCGTACTATCACAATCCAATCAAGCAAACACTTGGTTACAGGAAGGTCGTGCCTTAGCACAAAAAAGAGAATACAAGGGTGCTATAAAAATAACCACCAAAGCTGCCAACCAGTTTAGAAGAAATGGACAACGCACCCAACGCATCAAAACACTAATAGAAGTAACAGAAATACTTTTCCTCGCTGATGAAAATTACGAAGCTAAAAAATTAGCCACCACCATCCTCCGATTAACTTCACGAAAAGATACACTTGCCGCAAGCGCTTATCACCTTTTAGGAAAAGTGGAATTCAATGATGCTCATTTCAAAGAAGCTTTAAAGTATTTTGAAAAAGCACTTGCCATTCAAAAAGCCAAGCTTCCAGAGAATCATCCAGACATTGCCAAATCTTTGCAAGCCATCGGTATTACACAAAGTCAATTGGGGCAAATTGATTTAGCCTTTGAAAATATTCACACCGCACTCAATATCAATAATATTGCATTTGGAGGAAAACATCCGAGAACTGCTGAAACATTAGGTACTCTTGGAACAATCTACTCTATTCAAGGTGAAGATGATCGAGCAACCAAAATTATTCAAACAGCAATTGATATTTTTAAAAAAGAAAATAGCGAAGAACAGAAAATTGTAGTAGAGCTATATTTCCAATTGGGAAATGCTTTTGTCAACAAAGGGAATTACGATTTAGGATTAATGAATACTCAACGTGGGTTGACTATCCTCGAAGGACTAAAAGGAACAGAACATCCTTCCCGTGCTCCCTTTTTAAATAATATTGGAAAAATAAAAACAAAGAGTGGTAACTATGCACAAGCTTTAGATTTTTATCACCAAGCCTTGGATTTAGTGGAATTTCATAAAGGAGCTTTACACCCTGATTTAGCAGAAAGTAATAATAATATCGCTGCAGTTCTTCGGGCAAGAGGCGAATTAGACTCGGCTTTGGTTTACTACAAAAAAGCATTAGAAATCAATGAAAAAGTTTTTGATGAGTCTCATCCAACTGTAGCAGAAAGTTGGGGGCATATCGGTGATATTTATTTTGAACTACAAATGTATGACCAAGCACTAGCATTCTATAACAATGCTTTTACAAAATATCAAGACACCTACAAATCAGGACATATTGCTTTAGCAAAAGTAGAAGAACAAATAGGAAAAACATATTTAAAAAAAGGAGGATTAAAAATTGCGCTTGAACATTTTCAAAATGCGCTCAATGCTAATGTTCCTTTTCAATATGAAGTCTTTGATTTTTCTAGAAATCCTCCTGAGGAAAAAGCGCTAGATAAAAATCTATTCCTATCCACTCTTACACTCAAAGCACAGACTCAAACTAAACTTTTTTTATCAAAAAAAGATATCACACCTCTTGAATTAGCTTACAAGAATTTTTTGCTTTGTGATAAAATAATTGATGAGATTCGAAGATCCTTCATTGAATACAATGATCAATTAATTTTCAATCGAATTGCCTCTCAAGTTTATGAAGAAGCGATTTATAATTGTTTAGTTTTAAAGAATCAAACCGAGGATGAAAAATATGCGGAACAAGCATTTTACTTCTCTGAAAAAAGTAAATCGAATGCTTTACTACAATCTTTCTCAAATGAGAAAGCTTTAGTTTTTGCAGATATCCCAGACTCTTTGGAAGCGCAAGAGGTTAGTTTAAAAATATCAATTTCCGTTATTCAAAAACAATTAACCAATGCTTTGCAAGCAAAAGACAGCGTCAAAACTATTGCTGCTCAAGAACGATTGCTAGAAGCTAAAGGAGATTATAATCAATTTGTTTTACAACTAGAAAACGACTATCCTCACTATTACCAACTCAAATACGACAATACTGTTGCTACCCTTGAAGAAGTTCAAAGTGACCTTGAAGTCGGGACAACTTTAATTGAATTTTTCTCAGGCGAAAGGCAATTATTTATTTTCTCCATTAATTCAAATGAGGTTCATATCGATTTCGTCAACAAACCACAAGACTACGATAATTCAATTTTCTCTTTCAGAAAATCAATTACAGATATTAGTTACATCACTCATCGTGACTCCATTGAGCATGTTTGGAAAACTTATACTAGTCATGCTTTTAATTTTTATAAACTTTTATTAGAAGAACCTTTAAGCCATTTTCCCAAAAGAGGTTTTCAAAAATTAGTTATCGTTCCTGATGCTATGCTAGGCTACATTCCCTTTGAAATTTTAATCAAAGAAAAACAGCAAACGGAACAAATCAATTATGCTTCTCTTGACTATTTATTGCATCAATATTCAATCAGTTATGCATTTTCAGGTACCATGCTCGTTCAACAAAAAGGATCGCCAGTTTTAACTAGAAAATTAAAATATGGAGGTTTTGCGCCAGTTTATAGTTCAGGAAAAATTTCCGATGCAAGTAGACCAACTAGCTATCAATACTTTAAAAAAGGTAGATATGTTGACCTACCTGCTTCACGAAAAGGAGTGGAATACATTGCCAAGTTATTAAACGGGAGTGCTTTTATCGGCGAGCAAGCAACGGAAGCAATTTTTAAAGATACTTCTCATCATTTTGATATTTTACATCTAGCTATGCATGGTATTTATGATGATAAAAATCCATTGAATTCACATCTTGCTTTTACTCAATTAGAAGACGGCGACGAAGATAATTACCTCACCGCAGCCGAATTATACAATATGGATATGGAGACAGAAATGGTTTTTTTAGGTGCCTGTAATTCTGGATATGGAAAAATAAATAGAGGTGAAGGTATAATGAGTTTATCTCGTGCATTTGCTTATGCAGGTTGTCCAAGTATTGTAATGAGTTTGTGGAGTGTGCCTGACGATGAAACAGCAACCATCACAAATGGATTTTTCAAACAACTAAAAAATGGAACAACGAAAGATATCGCTTTGCGAAAAGCAAAATTAAAATACTTGACTGATTCTAATGTTCCACCTGATCGACATCATCCACTTTTTTGGGCTGGCTTTGTTCCTATTGGAGATATGGCTCCACTTTATTCTCCTGGTTTGTCTAAAAATTGGACATTATTAGCTTCTTTGGGAATGTTGATGTTGACGTTATTTCTAGGAAGATTAGGTTGGAAACGATTTGTAAAAAAGGAAATGTAGTTTTTTTTGACGCTGACTTTTCATGAATCATTTTAAATTTTATGCTTTCCCCTAGTCCTATATTTTCCTTTAGAAATATACAGGAGCATAAAAATTCAGCGTCAAAAAAAATACTTTATAACAAAAAAAATGACCGAACAACACACGTTATTCGGTCATTAATTTTGTAAAGCATAAAACGAAAATCAAATATTGCCTCAAATGGATGAGGACTTTGTGAACAGTCTAGATTTTATTCAGTAAGGCCGTAGCTTCTGCTTTTTTCCAAATATTAGCATCAATTACTAATTGAAGCAAAGCTTTCGCTTCTTTTATTTTTCCTTGCTTTAAGTAAGCTAAAGCCATGAACCAATTTACTTGTGGAGCAAGTTGGGAGCTTGAATTTAATTCTTTACTTTTTGCAAGATGGTCAAGTGCTTTATCATAATTAGGAACATCTTCGTAGAGGTAACTCAATCCTAAATAGAAATGCTTCTCATCTAATTGCTCAGAATTTTTACTCATTGAACTTTCGATCGCAGCAACTACTACAGAAAATTGTCCTTCTTCATAAGCAGCAATAGCATTTTTCCAATTTGAATCAACATCAACACCATTGTTCATGAAAGCCTTTGGCTTTTTATATATTTCCATTAATTGCTCATCAGCTAATTCTCCAGCTTCTGGACTTGAAAACATCAACCAAGCCATCGACAATCCTAATCCTAAGATAAAAACGGCTGCAATATTTCGAATCCAATTGATGGATCTCCGTGGAGCTAATTTTCGAACAGGAGTTTCTTTTACAACATTTCCTTGTTCGTTCAGTAAGCCTTGCCAACGCATTTTTTGCTTAACATTAAAATCGGCATTGATAGTTACCGCTACTTGAACCTCCTCTGCAAAATCTGCATCGGACTTTTGGAGTTGTTCAAATGCTGTGCGCTCGTTTGCGCTCAACTCTTCGTTCAAATATTTTTCGATTAAATCTAAATTTTTCATAGTGCAAATGTAATATTTCCTCTCGATAGAGCTAAATTTAAAAATTAGTTTAAGTTAGTTTTTGAGACCTCTTGTAAGTATTTTGCCCTAATTCAGCTTTTCTTTGAAAAAAGTAAGCAATTAAACGGCTATAAACACTTTTTATAGTCTTGATTTATCCGGAATAAAAAACATTATTAAAACTATGAAAAGCTGAGGGTGATTGTTTTATAATATTTCTGATTTCCAACTATTTAATCTTTATTTAAAAAAAGGTGAACCTTCATCAAAAGTTTTTTATTCCTAAAAAACAAAACAAGATTCATTTTTATTTTTTTAAATCTTTTATTTTAATAAAAAACAAAATATAATTTTTATCATGCGAAAATTTCCTATGTTTCTATGCCTTTTAGCATTCTTTGCGTGCAATACTTCTAACTCATCTAATTCAAATAAGATTCAAGAAAAAGATGTATTACCAAAAATTGATGTCGAAGCAAATCTTAAATCCTTAAATATTACACTTCCCAAATTAAATAAACCGCTGGCTAATTATGTGCATACGGTTCGAACTGGCAACTTAGTTTTTACCGCTGGGAAAGGTTCTGCTAACCCTGATGGGAGTTTGTACACCGGTAAATTGGGCGATGATTTGACAATTGAACAAGGACAAGAAGCTGCTCGATTGGCAGGAATTCGATTGTTGGCAGCTTTGCAAGCTGAATTAGGTGATTTGAAAAAAGTAAAACGAATCGTCAAAGTTTTAGGAATGGTAAACGCGACCCCTGAATTTACAGAACACTCGCAAGTCATCAATGGGTTTTCAGATTTGATGGTGGCAGTTTTTGGAGAAAGAGGGAAACATGCGAGATCGGCAGTTGGGATGAGTTCTTTACCTAAAAATTTGGCGGTAGAGATTGAGATGATTGTGGAAGTTTATGAATAGAAAATATCCGATTATTACTCACAAGGCGACTTGAAGTCACCTTGTGAGTAGAAAGGAAATAACTATCTTTGTTTTATATATTTTCATAAAAAAACCTGCATGAAAAAATCAATTACCTTAATTCTATTACTCTTCTTTTCTATAACAATATATTCACAAACTCCTGCTAAAACCGAGAAACTAGGTTTAGTTTTGAGCGGTGGTGGTGCCAAAGGTCTTGCACACATTGGTGTTTTAAAAGTATTAGAAGAAGAAGGAATCGAACCTCAATTTATTACAGGAACAAGTATGGGAAGTATTATCGGTGGACTTTACGCCATTGGATATACTGCTGCGGATTTGGAAAAAGTGGCTCATGATGTTCCATGGTTAGAATATTTTGATGATGAAGTTTCGAGAAATGCTCAACCAATCGAAGCTAAAGAAGAAAGTGAAAAATATCAATTTTCTTTTCCAGTTGTCAATGGGAAAATTCAATTTCCAAAAGGTTTTATCCAAGGCTCTAAAATGTCGATGTTGCTTTCTCAACTCACTTTACCAGTTCATCAAATTGAAAATTTTGACGATTTTTTTATTCCCTTCAGATGTGTGGCAACTGATTTATTGACAGGAGAAGGTTATGTTTTCGACAAAGGATTCTTACCAGACGCAATGTGTGCTAGCTCGTGTATTCCTACTGTTTTTGAGCCAAGAGTTATTGGAGACAAAACGTTGATAGATGGAATGTTTGTTCGAAACCTACCTGTCGAAGATTGCATCAATATGGGTGCAACCAAAACCATTGCAATCGACGTAGGAGCTCCATTGGCTACTTTAGATGAGTTAACTTCTTTCGTAGGAGTGCTTGGTCAGACGACTTCTTTTGGAATGGTAAAATCAACCGAAGAGCAACAAGAAAAAGCTGATCTACTCATCATGCCTGAACTTAAGAATATGGGGTCTTTAGACTTTAGTAATGTTGATAGCTTGATTTCTCGAGGCGAAAGAGCTGCTCGGGCTATGCTCCCACAAATCAGAGCATTGAAAAAAGAATTGAATCTTAGAAATCAATCACCAACCAAACGAGTCCGTAATTTTTCTATCCCAACTGAACTAAATATTACTTCGATAGATTTTGAAGGAGGAAAAAAATCTGACATCCGCACACTTCGTCGATTGATAAAAATTAAACCACCACAGGTTCTCACTCAAAAGCAACTAATTGACAAATTGACGGGAGTTTATGCTAGTGGTTTTTTTACTTATGTTGATTATCGATTACTTCCAGAAGATGATGGTTACAAATTATTAGTTCGAACAAGAGAAAGTAGTACTGTTCATTTAAGGTTTGGAGGACATTATGATACTAATGTGAATGCAGCAATTTTAGTTAATGCTTCTATCAAAAATATTTTATTAAAAGGGTCTCACCTTTCATTAGACTTTCGTATTTCTGAAACACCTGGAATCTTTTTCGATTACTTGATTCATACTAATACGCGTCCAAATGTTGGTCTTCGAATAGATGGAAAATGGAATTTCTATCCAGGTGATTATTATGAAAACACCAATTTAGCCGATGGATTTACCATGCAACATGCCATGGATCAAATTGGTTTGTACTCTGGAATTAGTAATCACTCATCGATTTGGGTAGGTTGGGGAACGGAAATTTATGTCCAAAAACAACTCTTTTCTATCGATGAGTTTGAATCAGTAAACACTACTCAACATTATTTATTCGCAAAATATTCAAGAGATAAACTCAATCGAAAACATTTCTCCACTTCGGGTTATAAAATTGCTGCGAATGGAAAATACATTCTCGGTGGAAAATTACGAAATCGAGTAGAAGAAGTTGACAACCAATCTACCGCCGAAAATTATTACGCACAATTAGAATACAAACAGATTTTTTCTTTAGGTGAAAAAACATCTTTACATTGGTTCAATCAAGCTGGTTTTTCTCAATTAAGACAAAGCAATTATATTAATCTTTTTTATCTAGGTAACACCATTGCCACACAAGATCGTTTCGTTGATTTTGTTGGGTTTGACTATATGGATCAATTAGCTAATCAATATGCTTTCACAGGTTTTAAATTACAACTGGAGCCTTCCTTGGGATATTTTGTTTCCCTTCTAGCTAGTTATGGAGCTTTCGAATTAGAACCTTTTGATCTCGTGCAGGAAGGTGAAATTATTCCCAAGTCTGGACAAAAGGAAAACATGGCTGGTGTCGGAATTGAGTTTGGTATGTTGGTTCGACAGTTTGGTCCACTTTCACTCACAACAGAGTATGATCTTTTCAATAATCAATTTAACACGAATTTAAAGTTGGGGTATCAGTTTTGATTTTGATTTTTTTTGCTACAGATTAGACTGATTTTTATGATGACTATGATTGCTCCCAAAGGGTAAACTATTAATTTGCAATCACGAAGAATCAGGTTAATCATAAAAATCAGTCTAATCTGTGGCAAAAAAACATCAAAAACATTTGCAAAATACAAAGTTAGTTAATAGCTTTGTATTTCAAAGTACTTTTAATGATTCAACAAATTGACATATGGTAATGGATAAAAGAAACGAACAACTCGAACATCTCAGCGAAATTAGATCCTTGATGGAACGTTCCTCTCGATTTATTTCCTTGAGTGGATTATCAGGAGTTGCAGCAGGAGTTTTTGCATTGATTGGTGCAACTGCGGTTTATATTTACTTTGACATTTTCCCATTTGATGAAAATTTAGTTTACTATGCTGATGTTGTGGCAGCGGAGAAAAGATGGGGAATTGATTACTTGACTTTTTTCTTTTTAGATGCGGCATTGGTTTTTATATTTGCAGTCGCTGGAGGTATTTTTTTTACTACTCGAAAAGCAAAGCAAAAAGGGCAAAAGATTTGGGATAAATTAACTCAAAAATTATTGCTGAATCTTTTGATTCCATTAACTACTGGAGGTATTTTTTGTTTAGCATTAATGAAGCATGGC
This sequence comes from uncultured Saprospiraceae bacterium, assembly GCA_905480595.1. Taxonomy (GTDB): domain Bacteria; phylum Bacteroidota; class Bacteroidia; order Chitinophagales; family Saprospiraceae; genus CAJQQY01. The sequence continues at coordinate 18,274 of CAJQQY010000423.1, forward strand.
GAATTCGGATTAGTTGCACCTGCTACTTTAGTTTTCTACGGATTAGCTCTAGTGAATGGAGGAAAATATACATTGAGTGATATTCATTATTTAGGATTATCTGAAATTGTTTTAGGCTTGATTGCTTTATTTTATATAGGTTATGGTTTAGAATTTTGGGCCATCGGATTTGGAGTTTTACATATTATTTATGGTACAGTTATGTATTTTAAATATGAAAAATAGGAAGAGGTTTTTTGAGTGAATATTCCGAAGGATGCGTAAGAAAATATTATGAAAGAAATTATTACCAAACTCAATAAAAAGTTTGACAATAAAACTCGACTAGGCATCATGTCTTTGTTGATGGTCAATGAGTGGGTGGAATTCAAAACATTTAAAGAAATGTTGGGAGTAAGTGATGGTAATCTAGCAAGTCATATTAAAACTCTGGAAGCTGAAAAATATGTTCAAGTGAAAAAGCAATTTGTTGGGAAAAAACCACAAACTTCTTATGCTGTAACCAAGATCGGAAAGAAAGCCTTTAATGATCATTTGGATGCTTTGGAAGCATTGTTGAGAAGGCGGTGACAATAAATTTTTACTTTTTTTTGTTCTAATTACTTTGAAATACAAAGTACTTTTAAATCCAATAAACCTATAACAATGAAAACTACATTAACCTTTAGAGAAAGACTGCTCATCAATTTGGTGGAATGGACAAAACCATGGTACGGTCGGTTTTTTCAAAAATCGAAAGTCCCTTGGAGAGTTGGTTTGGAAAAATTAAAAAAATTTCCTCCCAAAACTTTAGGCCATGATCTCGCTCATTTTTTAGAAAAAGAAGGTTTGTCTTTGATGCCAAAATTCGAGAGTCACGACGTTTATCATGTTTTATTAAAATATAAAACCACAGTTGTCGATGAAGCTCGAATGCAGTTTTTTCTCATGGGTAATCGAAAATATTCATTGTACATCATTGGAACTAATTTGATTGCACTTATTTTTTATCCAGAAAAAATTCAAACTTTTATCAACGAATTTCAAAAAGGAAGAGAAGCTATTTCGATTGGCAAATGGGATTTTGAATTTTTATTAAATGAACCTACAATATCGTTGAGAAAAATGATTTTTCGACGACCTAACCAAAATATAAATCCTTTTGTTTTTTAATTAAAAAATCAAATGGCAAAGAATGTTGAACGTGCAGGAAATGTCGCTCTCTCCAGAAAGATGGAGAGGCGGCGTTCTTTACCCCCTGTCCCTTAAAGGGGAGTTAGATATTTCTTCAACTTTGAACGAGTACTTTTAAAATGAACAAATTAAGCGCGCTATTTAATCCATCAAAAAGTTAAAAAACCATGAATTCTCATAAAATAGAAAATGCCAAAACTCAAGTACACTCTAACTCCCTTTTAGGGGGCAGGGGGGTATTATTCCTCCTTTTGAGTTTGAGCACACTTTTCAGTTTTGCGCTATTCGCATTTCGGTTAGAGTATGTTGATTTTGATTATTCGAAAATTCAGAGTGTTCGTGATATTTGTTTTTATCGTGGCACGCAGACCTTTTTCTTTTTGAATTGGAATTTATTTTTAGCATGGATCCCTTACTTAATTGCATTATCACTTCCATTTTTATATCGGAAATTCAATTCCAAATTAATTATTGTAGGAGCATTGTTATGTTGGTTGTTATTTTTCCCAAATGCACCTTATATCATAACAGATTTTTTACATTTGAAAAAAAGAGTAGGTATTCCACTTTGGTATGACGTGATGTTATTCATGTCATTTGCATGGACAGGTTTGATTTTGGGATATGTTTCTTTGCTCGAAGTTCAGGTTTTCCTTCGGAATTTTTTTTCAAAAACTGTGGTCAACTTCGCAAGTATAATTGCCTTGTTACTTTGTGGTTTTGGAATTTATTTAGGCCGTTTTCAGAGGTGGAATAGTTGGGATATTATCACTCATCCGCTTTCGCTTTTTGCAGATATTTTAAACATTTTGACACAACCACATACACTTGGTTTAGCAATTGTTTTATCTGCATTTCTATTGTTAGGATATTTTACGCTGAATACTTTGGCACAAAGTGAACGGTAGTTTTTTTCTTATAAAAAATATAAAACCATGTTAAAACGATTCAGTCATTTTTTCTTTGCCACTAAGGTTTGGTTGACGAGCGCTATCCTGACTCCCCTATTTTTTCTTTTGATGGATCCAATGCTTCCTCCTGTTTCACCAGTTTGGCAAGATCCAGTTGATATTATTTTGACAATGATAATTCTGGGAGGAGGGTTATCCATTCCAAATTGGATATTTTTAATTATTGCATCTTGGCTACTTAGCAAAAAAGGAAAAAGTATCCAACAAATAAAAACCAAATTGACCATCATATCAATCAGTTTGACCTTAACCTTATTTATTCTTTTGATTGGCTTTGGAGGGTTTCCAGTTATGTGGTGGACATCTTTATTTTATGCTTTTACGGTTTCTGCTAGCATCCAATTTTATCACTTAAAAAATGTGGCACCTGAATTTGTTTGGTTAGAAAATATTTTAGACGACAAAGTTTTTTAAACCCGTAAAATCAAATACTATGAAAACTGTTTCCAATCATTTTAAATATGCCAGCAATGTTTGGTTGACAAGTGCCTTTTTTACGCCTTGTTTTTTCGGATTTATCATTGCCCTATTTGATAGTGGCGGAATGGAAACGCCAATGATTATTGGTTTAGCCATACTTTTCGGAACCTTATGCTCTATTCCTAATTATTTGATTTTCCTTTTTTTAGTTTGGAAAATCAATACCACTCAACTTGCCAATACAGAGAAAAAAATAATCCTCAATATCATTGGAGTCATTTTAACTTTTGCATTATTCATGTTAATTTTTCATCAGCAAAATGGTTTTGACGTAGAAGGAATCTATTTTGGACTTGCCTACAGCCTAACCATATCTATTGGAGTTTGGATTTTTAACCTAGATCGACAAGATTCTGAAGTATTAATTGAAAAAAGCGCTTACCTAGAGTTAAAATGTTAGAAGATATCTTGGACGATGAAGCTTATTAATCAACCATAACCTAAAACCTCCATTCTTAACTACTGCCGTTTTAAAAAAAATTCATATTTTACAGGCTCATTTAACGAATCAAAAAAATATGGAAGTGGTCAACTCTCTTTTGATGGAAGTGGAAGCATACGTGACTAATTTTATCACCGA
>CAJQQY010000424.1 GCA_905480595.1 uncultured Saprospiraceae bacterium
TCATGATAAAACATCCTCAACTGTAGAAGCTGTTTTTTCATTTTTACTAAATAAAAAATAATAATCATGTCTTTAAAAGAATACGAAGATTTAGATAAAATTAGACTCGAAGAAGGAAAGAAAAGTAGAGAGCATTATAAATCTCTTAACCTTCCTGGTGATAGAACTAAATTAGAAGGTGATGAGATTTCAGAGGCTAGAAAACGAATAGCAGAGATGGCGAAAGAAAGAGAGAAACAAAAAGGTGAGTAATCAAAGTCAATTTGTGAACTGATTTAAATGAGTCGACATTATACCCAATTTCCTAGTTTCTCCGAAGCTTTTATTGGCTTTGTTCAGGAAGCAAGGAATCGTGGTTTTCAGACTGGTATCCAATGTACTAAAGATACATTTGAAAGTGCTTTATTTGGTTTATGGCCAGATAAAGCACTATTTGAGTATGCGCTAACTAGTTTGTTTTGCCAAGAACAAGAAGAACGAGAAGTCTTCAAAAGTTTGTACAAGCAGTTTTGGAGACAAAAAGGAACAGTCATTAAAGACAAAAGAACTAATAAAAACAAAACAAAAATTCAGACTAATAAAGTGAGCACCGCTGTAATGATCGGTAAAGGAGAATCGAAGCAAAGTGAAGAAGGAGAGGAAGCTAAAACTACCACAGGTGCTAATGCTAAGGAAACATTAAAACGCACAGATTTCGCTTATCTAACTAAACATCAATCTGACTTACTGGATGAACTGTCTGAAAAACTGGTAAAAGAAATGAGCCAACGTCTTAAACGACGTAAACAGAAATCAAATAAAGGTCAAATCGATATAGGCAAATCTATTCGAATGAATATTCAGAATGGTGGTAATATTATTAAGCTGGCAAAAAAAAATAAGAAGACAGATAAATACCGTTTAATGGTTCTACTCGATGTTAGTGGCTCTATGGATAAATATTCTTTTTATTTACTAAAATTTTTATGGGCGCTTCGTTCCAACTTTAAACAGATTGAGGTGTTTACCTTTAGTACTAAGCTGATGAGAATTACAGAATATATTTCTGACAAAAATATGGCAGGCGCCTTAGCGATGGTTTCGCAAAATGCAAAGCATTGGTCAAGCGGTACTAAAATAGGAGAGTGTTTGAAAGATTTTAATGACAATTATGCCAAGCGATATTTAAATGGGAAAACGATGACTATTGTATTGAGTGATGGATTAGATACGGGAGAACCTGAAATACTTGATACAGCTATGCAGCAAATTAAATTGCGAACTAAGAAACTCATTTGGCTCAATCCTTTAAAAGGTATGCAAGGTTATGAACCCATTCAGATGGGAATGAAAGCAGCTCTACCTTCTTTAAATCATTTTGGTTCTGCTCATAATTTTGAAAGCCTACTAACTTTAGAAAAATTACTACAAGATGCATAACGATTTTATTAATAAATTAAATGAACTTAAAAATAGTGCGGAAGCTTACGCAATTGCAATTATTGTACGTCGGAAAATACCTTCGTCTGGCAAGCCTGGAGATAAAGCTATCATCACCGAAGATGGACATATTCATGGTTGGATAGGCGGTGGTTGTACTAGAGGTATTGTTTTAAAAGAAGCATTATTATCTATAAAAGAAAGGAAACCAAGATGTGTTTCTATCACGCCAAGTAAAATTGAAGGGGCTGATGAAAATACAAAAGTATATGCCATGACTTGTCAAAGTGGGGGTGAGGTTGAGATTTATATTGAACCTGTTTTACCAAAACCACAATTAGTTATTTTCGGAACTTCTCATATTGCGAAGGCATTAGCCAAAGTTGCCAAAGCCATAGATTATCAAGTTGATGTTGTCATGAGCGTTCCAGATAAAAATGTTTTTCCAGAAGCAGATAACATAATTGGACTCAAAGATTTAGAGGTTAATCAAATCAACACCTTTGCTTATATCGTTGTTTGTACCCAAGGGGAAGGTGATGCAGAGGCGTTAAATAAAGCACTTTCCATAGGGTGCGATTATTTATCTTTTGTAGCTAGTAGAAAAAAAGCGAATGCGATCTATGCCGAAGTTCGTGGAATGGGAGCAACTTTTGATCAACTCAAAACCATAAAAACTCCGGCAGGATTAGATTTAGGTGCGAAAATGCCTAATGAAGTGGCGATTAGTATCCTTGCGGAAATCATCAAGCATTATAGAAAAGCCGATGAAATAGTTTCATCCACTTCCAATAATGAAAAAAAAGAAGAGGTTACTATAAACAATGATGACTTCTATATGAATCCAGTTTGTAATATTCCAGTTCAAAAAAGTACGGCTAAACATGTTTTGGAGTATAAAGATGAAAAGGTTTATTTCTGTTGTGATGGCTGTAAGGTTAGCTTTGAAAAATCACCAGAGAAATATATGGAGTTGACTGTCTAAATCAATATAATAAAACTGTTACTGGAGTTGGAAGCTGGAAAAGGAATTGGAGTAATCAGTTTCTTAGCTAAAAAAAAAAAAAGAAAGTGTAATTGATATTCAAATAATTCTAACTGGATCATAAACCAATTTAAGAAGCCCTTGTAGAAGACATGTTTACAAGGGTTCTCTTGTTTTATTACCCTTTCATAATTTCTTTTTTTGCCTATTGAACATCTGTTTATATAAAGCGTTGCATTTGATGTCACTCTACTTAATTCAAATTCTATTAGCCACAATTTTTAATCACTCTATACATCCAAAATAAAATGAGATCAAAAGGCTTTCAACTATTTGTTGAATATTTTCAGATTGCTTTAGGAATTCTATTGGCTAGTGTTGGTTTAAAAGCTTTTCTACTTCCCAATGGGTTTTTGGATGGAGGAGTGACTGGGATTGCCATTTTAATCAATACTCAATTAGAAGTTAATGTTTCTTATTTATTGATTGCGCTAAGTCTTCCCTTTTTGTTATTGGCGTATTTCACCCTTTCAAAAAGAATTTTAATAAAATCTATAATTAGTATAATTGGCTTGGCGATCTTTATTGAATTCGAAACTTTTGCACCTATCACAGATGATAAATTATTGATTTCAATTTTTGGAGGATTGTTAGTTGGTTTGGGATTGGGGATCACAATTCGAAATGGAGCTGTTTTAGATGGAGCAGAGATTCTTGGAGTCTTTTTAAATGATAGATTTAATCTACCAATAGGTCAAAGTATTTTGGTCTTTAATGTTATTCTATTTAGTATCACGGCATTTGTTCTTTCTGTCGAAATTGCGTTGTACTCGATCTTAACCTATATCGTAACAGCAAAAGTGACAGATTTTGTGATTGAAGGGTTTGAGGATTTTATTGGAGTGATGATCGTTTCTTCTCAGTATAGAGAAATAGAAAAAAATATTATAGAAAAGGTAGGCGCAGGAATGACACTTTACAAAGGTGAAAAAGGTTATGGCAATAATGGTGAATTAAAAGAATTTATGATCATTCATACTGTTGTGAATAGAATCGATATTCGAAAAGTTCATCACGTGGTTGATGAAATTGATAAAAATGCTTTTGTGGTGGAGTATGATGTCAATAATATAAAAGGAGGAGTTTTAAGAAGGTATTTAGATCGTAAAAAACAGAGGAAATTAAATCCCACCTTGTTTAATGGGACTGAAAATTAGAAGTTGTTTACACATTGCGCTTTGGAATATTAAAATAGGAGGAGTGATCAGATGTGATTTTATCAGAAAAAATTAAGAACTAATTGAGTTTTATAATTTACATATAACCTGAAATTGTATTTAACAACTTGTCGATTGTAAATGGTTTAGTAAGAACAGAAACTCGTTTTCTTTGTTTTTGAGAATGATCACAAAGTGGATTATCTGAAATACAGATGAATGGAATCTTTCTTGTAGAGCTATTTCTTCTTAAAGCTAAGATCACATCCCAACAATCAATGTCCGGAAACTGGCTAGCACAAATAATTAAGTCAGGTAAAGTTTCTTTAGCTTTATCAATTCCAGAAACTCCGTCATAACTATATTCCGTTTGGAACCCTTCAATGGAAAGAATTTCCTTAAGAGAGTCTCTTAATAGCTCGTGGCCTTCTAGAATTAAAATAGATTTTGCTTTTGCTTGGTTCATTAGTAATTAAATCTTTCCTACAATATTTCGAAAAAAAGAGTAGAAAGGAGATGACAAAAATCATCCTTAAGAATGATTCCTGTCAAAATCTCTACTTTTTAACTTTTTAGTAAGAAATTTTACAAATAGTTAAGGGTATACAAAGAACCCAAAGCATCTTTTTATCAAAATCCAACTACGATACCTAAGGTAGGCAAAGTTGTTCCTTGGTCGTCAGTCAATGTTTTTAATTGATATTGTTGCTCATTTCCTGGAGCATTAGGATTAATTATAGTTGGTTCTCCAATAGGAGTTCCTTGCTCATCTAATGGAACATCGAGTATTAAAAAGTCAACTGGGATAGTTGCGCCTAGAAGATTTTGAACATCTAGGTAAAGATTCAAATCCCACTTTTTAAAGTTCCATTTTTTATCTACTCTTACATTTAGATTGGTGAAATTTCCTTGGCGTTGGGTATTCAATAAATTGTAATTTGGAAGTGCTCTTCCGTTGACATCCCAATTACTTACCAATGCTGAATTTTCATTATCAAACGGTGTGATTGGCAAACCAGTTTGCAATCGCCAATTAATTCCTACTTCCCAATTTTTCTTAAAACTTTTCCCTAAAGTTAAATTAAGGATATGTCGAGCATCCCAAGCGGAGGGAACAAAGTCCCCATTTTTATCTTCAAATTCACTCCAACCTAAAGTGTATGAAGCAATTCCATAAAAGCCTTTGTAAAGTCGTTGTTGGAATAATAATTCAACTCCGTAACTTCTTCCTTTCGCAGTTGAAACAGTAGGTTCATTTCCAATTACCCCAAAATCTCCACCAAGATTTGCCAATGAAATACTATCTCTCAAAAGAAAAGGGTAGTCACTATAAGTTTTGTAATATCCTTCTAAAGTAATCTTGGAATTGGAAGCAGTATTGTATTCTAAACCGCCAACAATGTGATTGCTTTGAATATACTTTACGCCATTATTTTTATTGGTAAATTGTCCATCTTCTTGATACCCTAAAACGGTGTACGGAGGCAATTGATAATAGATTCCAGTATTGAAATTCACAGAGAACCTTTCGTTCAATGCATAAGCAATTGACAACCTAGGAGAAAATTGTTCTAGCAAATTTGACATCTCATCAGAATAAGAATTCCCGTCCATTCGAGCTCCTAAAGAGATGATTAATCGCTCTTGTAAAAAGTTTCGACTCACCTGACCAAATACTCCGTATTTGTTCATGTTGAAATCAGAATTGAAGATGATTTCTTGTTCACCAACATTTGTAAATACCTTGTTATAAGTTCGATTATTATATTTTACAAATTCGTAAGCAACTCCATAATTAATTTTATAATTGCCAGTTCGAATAGTATTTTCAATTCTTAATTTATTTTCAATTTCTTGAGAAAGGTAATTGAGAATTAAATTATCTTCAGAAGATTCGTCATTATTTCGATATTTCACCGCCTCATTATTCAACATATTTCTACTTAATACAAATGTCCAATAACCATTGTCTCGATATCTTTTATAAACAAAACCATTGGTGTAATTCCATTGTGTATTGACTGGAAGAAAACCAAGTTGGTATCGTTGAGTTTCTGTTTCGTTGGCATCTAGATTTAATTCAAAATCATCTATTGCTCCCAAACCGATAAAAGTAAACTCGTTTTTATTATTGGGTTTGTATTTTACTTTAGCCTGAAAATCATTGTACGTTGGTAGAAAAGGAAGACCAATAGCATCAAATAAAAATTGTAAATAAGATCTTCTTGCTGAAAGTAAAAAAGTAGTTTTATCACCAATTGGACCTTCCATTGTCAAGCCAATATCACTTGCTCCAACCGTAGCTGTATATCCAATTCGATCATCACGACCATCTTTTTGTTTAAAATTAAAAACAGAACTCAAAGTATTTCCTCGATTAGAAGGAAAAGCGCCACTATAAAAATCTACCTCTTTTATAAAATCCACATTGATCAATCCTACTGGTCCACCGGAAGCACCTTGAGTAGCAAAGTGATTGATATTTGGAACTTCTACATCATCTAAATAAAATCTATTTTCGTTTGGTGCACCTCCTCGAATGATTAAATCATTTCGAAAAGAAGCAGTTGAAGTTACCCCAGGAAGATTTTGAACTACTCTGGAAATATCTCGATTACCACCTGGATTTCTTTTGATCTCAGTTATCCCAATATTTCGCAAAGAAACCGGACTCTCCTCCGTTTTTTTAAAAGGAGATGCTTTCACCACAACTTCTTCTATGGTGAGCTGAGTGGATTCCATTTGGACTTCTAAGGTTGTCGGACGCGAACTTTTGGCAGCCACTTCATACAAAATTTGATCTTTGTATCCAACATAAGAAAACCGAATATTATAAACCCCTGGCTCGACTTCAAGTTTGAAATTTCCCTCCTCATCAGTAGTCGTACCAATGTCAGTATCGAGTACTAGTATATTGGCAAAAAGGATAGGCTCGTTATTCGTTGCATCAACTAAACTTCCTTTGATTATTCCACTTTGAGAAAATGTAGGTAGCCAACTGCACAGTATTAGGCAGGTAAATAGAATTTTATACTTCATTTTTACTTGTGATTTTTTTCAATGAATCTAACAGAAGGGAAGGGGATATGTTTAAGATTAGTCAAACATATTCTCGTTATTAAAAGTGAGAGAAAATAATTGAAATGTTTTCTGAGAAGATATGGTTATGTATAAATTCGAATCTATGGTTAGCGGAAAGAAGACGTTATAGTTTCTACTTAACCTATTTCTTTGTATGATGGATAAGAGTTTTTTTATTTAAAAAAATGTAATTTCAATTGCTTGATATGATCTTCTCCGCCAAGTACCACAATGGTATCTTTTGGGCCGATTAGGGTTTCAGCGTCAGGGCTAGGAATCAAACCTTTTAGATCATCTTTTACGCCAATGACGGTTCCTCCCGTTTTTTTATGTATTTGTAATTCTTTTAATGTCTTGTTCTGGAAAATTGGTTTTAAATCCTCATGACGCAGTTGCTCCAAGTGGTAATGCTGTCCACTAAAACCAGTCATCAAATTTAAAAATTCAATAACAACTGGTTTGGTTACCATTTGAGCCATAAACATTCCTCCAAGGTGATCGGGTAAGATCACATTGTTAGCACCTGCTCTGTAGAGTTTTCTTTCCGATTCTTTTTTAGAAGCTCTTGCAATGATCTTAATATCAGGTTTCATTTCACGAGCAGTCAAAGTAATAAAGACATTGTCTGCATCCGAAGGAGTGGTAACAATGATAACTTCAGCACGATCAATCCCAACTGCTTTTAAGGTATTATCAGAAGTTGCATTTCCAATCAAAATATGAAAGTCAGAACCTTCTTTTAATTCTTTTAAAACATCCTGATTTTTTTCAACTACCACAAACTGCTTGTCGCTGCGGCTTAATTCCTCACAGGCTTCTTTACCATTTCTACCATAGCCACAAACGATAACATGATTATTTAGTTTATTTATTTTTAAATCTGTCATATAGTTTTTATAAATAGATTTGAGTTTTCCTTCAAAAATAAAACTGGTTAAAACGGAAACCGCATAAGCGAAAATACCTAAATTCATTATGATATAAAAAGCAGTAAACAACCTTCCTTTGTCGGACAATTCATGAACCTCTGTAAACCCTACCGTTGACATAGTGATTACTGCCATATAAAAAGCATTGAGCAGATTGTAATCCTCAATTAAATGGAATCCAAATGTTCCAGCTACTAGACTGAAAATTAATAGAAATAATGCTAGAAATAATTTACGTAATGAATTATCCATTTTCTATTTTATATTTCACTATTCCTAATTATATTTTTTACTCAAATTCGGCAACAATTGATCTAATTCCTCTTCGTCCCACTCTTCTCCTTTTGGCTCTGATGGCTGATTAGTTTCCGGATTTATGGGCATTTCTTTTCCTGTTTTTTTCTCATAAACTGCAAAAGCTAAATATCCGTATCCTTCCCAATCCATATCTTCTTCAAGGTTGTCGAGTTCTGATAAACTATCTGGATCGGATAATGTTTTAGAATAAATTTCTTCTCCTTGTCCAATTAGCCAACCTCTAAAATCCATAAAGGAATCATCAGAACATCCTCCATTTATGATGTAAGCTGCTGCCCATAATTTCCAATCGTATGCATTATTTACCAACTTCCGGTACATCGAGTCGAATTCAATGATTTCAGAAGGTGATAATTCTTTTAATTTCTTTTCGATTAATTCTTGTTGGATGGGTGATTCTCCACCACTCTTTTTATTAGTTTCCAACATGATTTTCCAAAAGGTTTCTTGATTCATTTTTTGTTTTTTTTAAGGAAGTGAACATTTTGGTTTATTTGTTATTGTTAATTTTTTCTTGCGCTGAAACTTCAACGCGATCTTTCATGTGATAAAAATATATCAAAAAAAATCACAATATAAAACCATCCTCCATTTCAATAATTCGGTCTGTTTTTTTAGCAAAATCATGGTCGTGAGTTACAATAAGCATAGACATATCGAGCTCAGCACTTAACTTTCTTAATACATCAAAAACGATTTCTGAATTTTTGCTATCTAGATTACCCGTAGGTTCATCACCCATTATTATTTTTGGATTGTTGATAATAGATCGGGCAATAGCTACTCTTTGTTTTTGTCCTCCAGATAATCTTGAAGCTTTTTTATTGGCTTGGTCTGCTATACCTAAAATGTCTAATTTTTCTAAGGCATTTTTTTTGATGGTGTTAGCATCATCCTTACCTAACTTAAGAGCAGGAAGCATGACATTTTTTAGAACTGTGAACTCTGGAAGTAAATAATGAAACTGAAAAATAAATCCTATTTTTTCATTTCTTATACGTGCCAAATCATCTTTAGTTTGATTAGACATATTTTGTCCGTCAATAATTAGTTCTCCATCATAGTTAGTATCCATGGTGGAAAGTATGTACAAAAGAGTAGATTTTCCACAACCAGATTTACCCATGATAGAGACAAATTCTTGTCTCTGCAATTGAATAGAGATGTCTTTTAAAACATGAAATTTGACAGGTTCTAAAAAGTATTTATTGATATTTTTGGTCTCTAAAATTAGATTCATATTTTTTATTATTGGCCTCTTATAATTTCAACAGGATCTAATTTTTGAGCTTTTCTAGCTGGTAAGTATCCTGCTAAGAAAGTAGAAATTAGCGCAAAGGTGATTCCTGTAACATAAAACAAAGGATCGTAATTTATTGGGTAAGTTTTTATCGTTGGTAAAGCTTCTGTGACAAATGGAATTTCATCGATAATTAATGAAACTCCATAGCCAAGACCTATTCCTAAGACGCCTCCTAACATTCCAATAACTAATGCTTGTACTATGAAAATATACATCACATCCTTACCCGTAAATCCTGTTGCTTTTAGGATAGCTATATCATTCATCTTTTCGTAAATAAACATATTGAGAATGTTATAAATACCAAAGCCTGCAACTATTAAAAGAGTAATTGAAACAACATAAGAAATCAAAGTCCTAATATCCGAACCGGTATCAAATTGTGCGTTGGCTTTTTTGATATCCAAAGCTTCCACATCGTAGAGGTTTTTAATTAAAGTTGAAATGGGAACGGCATCATTAATGTCATTTAGTTTTACATGGATCCTGCTGATGTAATTTCCTCCTGCACCTAATATCTGTTGTGCCATTTTCAAATTTACATAGCTCTGAATATCATCTACTTCCGCCAAACCACTTTGATATATCCCTCCAATGCTTAATGAGAAATTGGCTCCCTTGGTATTGACAACTTGTATTTTATCACCCACCGAAAGCGATAACTTTTTGGCCACACCAGCTCCCAACAAAATGCTATTCTTCTTTTTTATTAAACTATTGACATCGCCATCAACGATATAATCTTTAAAATTAAAAAGCCTGACTTCTTCTTTTACCTCTATGCCACTTATCACTCCATTCAAATTATTAGAACCAGCTAGATAAAAAACTTTACAAGTGGCTTGCGGTGTGGCTCCTTTTACTTGATCATTTTTTTTGAGTTCAGACAAAATGGGGAGCGCATTATGAATTCGTTCTAAGCGACTTTTGGGTTTAATAGAATGAATATAATTGAGGTTATTTAAAACATCAAAATATCTATCTGATGGTTGAGTTTCTGTTGGTGCTGTTTTGTTATAAATTTGAACATGAGGTGTTCTATTAAGAACTAAACCATCTAGAAGTTCATTTAGACCAGTCATAAAACTCATCATAATAATAAACATACCGATACCAAAAGTAACCCCTAATGCCGCTACTGCCGTCTGCTTTTTTTTAGCTAATAAATGTGTTTTTGAAATATCTAATATGATAAAAAGATCCTTCATTATTCACTTGGTTTTAATATAGTAGTAGATGTGTCTATACCAGATAAGATTTCTACAAACTCTAAATTTTTCAAACCTATTTTTATACTTTTTTCTCCATCGTTGGTCATTACTTTATCGTTGGGTAATAAATATTCTGCAGGAATTACTACAGTATTATTTCGCCTATCAACGACTATATTTGCTTCACCTGCAAGGCCATAGTATAATTTGGGAGGTAGTTGTTTAAAGCTACTTTCTACTCTAAACGTTTGAGTGATATCATCTTTTTTAGGAAAAATCTTGTTGACTGTAGCTACAAAAACTTGCCCCTCATAAGCATCTAAAATGATTAAAACAGAATCACCTAATTCAATTTTAGTGATATCAACTTCATCAATATCCATTTCAAGTTTAAACGTGTCAGAACTACCAATTTCTGCAAATCGTTCTTGGGTACTGATAAAATCCCCAACCTCTTTGTTCAGAGAATATACTTTTCCATCAATCTCTGATCGGACTGTAAAATCAGCTAATTGACTCTTTTCGGTTTCTGTTTTGCTTAAAGCTTTTTTGTAATTGTTTTCTAAATTAGTTCTAGTCTGAACAAATTTTTGCCTCAAAATATCGAGCTGTTTTTGGGTAGTTTGATATTTTAATTTGAACTGATCAAGATCTGTTTTTCGTCCAATGTTTTGAGCCCAAAGTCTGTCTTGTCTTTTATAATTTATGGAGTCTAAGCTAAGTTGTTCCTTCACCGTTTTTATTTCTAATTGGATATTGTTCAATAAATTATTGTTCCCCAAGTAATTAGACTTAGCTTCTTCTAAATTAATTTCAGCATTGGTTAACTGACTTTGAACAGCAGCGGTTGGCGAAATTTGAAATAATATTTTTCCTTTTTCAACGAAGTCTCCTTCTTGCACATATATCTTTTTGATAATGCCAGAGTGAATTGGTTGAGGGGAATAGGAGACTTCTGGTCTTACTTTTACAGAGGCATAAACAGATTCGGTTATGTCGCTTGTTTTAGGTTTTATGTTGTTTTCCTTTTGTTTATTCTGACAGGAAACAGCAATGAAAACTATTATAATTAAAATGAAATATTTGCTCATTTTTTATGTTCTGTAGCGGCTCTCTATGAAAAACTTAACTGTTAGTTTCATGATGCCTAAAATTTTAAATCAAAAAAAATGCGGATAAAAATTAAACTTTATCCGCAACGTGAGATGATCATATATCAATTGTAGAAGCAGATGCTTCCAATTTTTTTAAACAGCTGATTGAGATTTACTCGGATGCAAAAGTTTGAATAAAATATCATGCGTCGTAAGAATACCCACAAGGTTTTCACCATCTAATACAGGAAGTGCATGGAATATATTTTCTGTCAAAATTTCTAATGCAGATTCCAAAGAATCATTTGGTGAGACCGAAACGACTCGGCTAGTCATCGCTTCTCCAATCGAATAATTTTTTAATCGAATATCATTGAGATAAGGCTCATTACTATCCTTGTCAAGTGGTCGAATAAAATATAAATAATCGGTCTTACTTAATATTCCAACCAATTTTTCCTCTTCGTCAAGCACAGGAAGATGATGGAGGCTTTTTTCGCCAAATATATCTTTAGCTACTTGAAGTTTATCAGTAACTGAAACCGTAATTAAATTAGAAGACATTAATGTTGAAACAGGAGCTTTTAAATTCATTTTTTATTTTTTTAGTGTTATTGATTTGTCGTAAAATTCGGAATTCGGCTCACCTTAATAGATGATTTGTGTCAGTTGGATTTGGTGATTTTTGTCATTACTTACTTGTATATTTAAAATACTTGCCCATACATGTGTTAAGTCTTTGCCTTGCTTGAGTATGTAATTTCTAAAGTTGTAAAAAACATTCTGGAATCTTTTGGTTTTCACAATTACATAATTAGATGAAAAGGTATAAGTTTTAAAAATGAAAATTAGCAAATGTCTTGTTATAATAAAATGAAAAGGCCTTTTTTTCTATCAGAAAAAAAGGCCTTTAGAATATTTTATTTTAGAAATTTAATTCTGTGAAACTACAAAGCATTTCGTTGAAACTGCTCCTTTTCCAATTTGGATATTCACATAATAAGTTCCAGAAGTATATTGACTAACGTCAAATTCTAATACCTCTTCTGAAATTTCTTTGACAACTAATTTTTTTAATTGAGCTCCTTTAGAATCGAAGATCATAATATTTACACTCTCTCCAATATGATCTTTCAGTTGTAATTTTAAAACATCAGAAGTCGGATTTGGGAAAATAGCAAAACAATCTTTATTGTATGGTTTTTTCCAATCAGTTTTTATTGCTGGTTTCACAGGTGCTTTTTTAGCTGCTTTAGAATTATCTATAAAAGTGTATTTTTCATCTTTTTTTATTTCTCCTTTTACCGTCAAAAAAGTTTGACCAGGATCTGTGTTTGCTGTAATGGTAACTCTTTTGCTTTGTTTTCCCATCTTTCCTTTTGAGTTAAAAACAACGCTTATTTCTCCTTGTTCGCCAGGAGCAATTGGTGCTTTTGGCCATTGAGGAACAGTACATCCACAACTTCCTTTTGCTTTTTTTATGAGCAGCGGTTCGTTACCAGTATTGGTGAATTTAAAAACATAACTAACTTTTTCTCCTTGAGTAATGGTTCCCCAATCAAATTCATTTTCTTCAAATTCAATGGTTGTCGTAGGGCTAGATTGATTTTCTAAATTTTGGGCAATAGAGAAAGAAGCTAAAAAGAGAGTTAGAATTAAAGTAATAGAAATCTGTTTCATAAACTTTTTTGATTTAGTGAAAGAAAATATGTTTTTCAAAGATAATTAAGTAAGATACAATTCGCTGTTAATAGGTTGTTAAGAAATGGGAAAAAAAAAGACGTCTTCACCTAAGCGAAGACGTCTTTGTAATAATTTCACAAAAAATTATTAATTCATGTATTGGGTTCTTCCTACCAAAGGAACTTCTACTTGAATAATCGCAGGTCGGTCTAATTTAGAATTAGCTAATGGATTTTTTGAATCATATTCTTTGATAAAGTTCATCACTTTTGCATCCAATGAATCCTCAAATCCTTTCACGATTTGCATATTGGTGATCGCTCCGTTTGCATCTAAACTTAATTGCACCGTTACAGTTTTTCCTTCTAACGCAGTTGTTCTTACCCCTTTCGCAAACATCTTAGGAGTAACAAACTTTTTAATTTTTTTAATAACTCTTCTCTGAGTTTTATTTGCTTTGAAATCTTGGAGGATAGCTACTTCTTCCGATGCTGAATCATTAGTTTTTTCAATAGCAACTAACTTTGAACTTTTTGCCATTTGAGCATTTAGAGAGGTACTGAAAGTAAATGCCATAATTGAAACCAATGTGATAATTAATCCTTTCATAATTTTTTTATTTGATTAATAAAAAACAGATGTGTGTTTGATACTAATTGTTTTGTAATGTGATTTAAAATTTTCTGCAATGTATAGGAATAGTCGTTGATTGGAAATGTAAAAATGATGAGTTGTCATTTATGTACTCCGAATTGTAAAAAGAGTGAGATAAGGAATGATCAGACTGAGATGAACTGTAAAGAATCAGGTTGGAATGCAGTAATTGAATTTAGTTTCTAATTCAAAATAAAAATGCTAATTGGTCATTTAACCAATTAGCATTTTATTATTAAAACCAGTTGTTGATTATTACTTAATAAACTTCCCATCCTCCATCACCAGTCTTCGATCACTCATGCCCGCCAATTCTTCGTTATGAGTTACGATGATAAAAGTTTGTTGGAAATCATTTTTCAAATCAAAAAGTAATTGATGTAATTCTTTTGAAGAAGCAGAATCTAAATTTCCTGAAGGCTCATCCGCAAAAACAATAGCAGGTTTATTCATTAAAGCTCGAGCAACAGCTACCCGTTGTTGTTCTCCACCAGAAAGTTGAGTTGGTTTATGAGTCAAGCGGTGGGAGAGTCCTAAGTAATCCAATAATTCTTTAGCTCGTTTTTCAGCATCAGCTTTATTAGCCTTATGAATAAAAGCAGGAATACAAACATTCTCTACTGCAGTAAATTCAGGCAACAAATGATGGAATTGAAAAATGAACCCAATATTAGTATTTCGAAAATTCGCTAATTCCTTCGGAGATAAAGAACCGATGTTTTGATCATTAATTAAAATGGTTCCTTTGTCAGCATCGTCCAAAGTTCCAAGAATATGGAGTAAGGTACTTTTTCCAGCTCCCGATTTTCCAACGATACTAACTAGTTCCCCTTTTTCAATAGAAATATCAACACCTTTAAGTACATGAACATTTCCGTAAGATTTATGAACGTTTGTTGCTTTTATCATAATTGATTGTCTACAATTCATTTTAGAAAAGCCAAAAATAGCCTTTATTCTGAAATATTTAAGTCTGTATTATTTAGTTGTTATAATTTTTGATTTTGCATAATTCTTTGTCTCAATTGCCTAGTTATCCTTCATTTAAGAATTAAAAATAGGAGTCTGTTATCTATTTGACAGATATTTTTTTGTAGAAAAATAGTTTTTTCTCAAAAAAAACTCAAAGAATCAACTTTAGTATAAAATTTTAAAACAAAGGAAGTAAAATATTCTTTATTTTGAATTAATCAATAATTATAGCTTTTAAGAAATTAAATTTTGTTAAAAACAATTAAACCTATAATCTGTTTCTTCAAACGAACACTTTAAAGAAAATAATTTCAGCCTTTTGTAGGGGGCAGATTAAATTACTGTGTCTTAAGTGTAAAGTATCTTACAAAAGGATTTAAATCCTTGCCAATACCCTCTTAAAACCAAATCAAAAAAAAAATATTCTCTACGTTAAAAAAAAGAGTACGTTATGGCAATTCAATCAAAGACAGCATTTTTAGAACATTTTCCACTATTTGAAACACTTAATCCTGATGAAAAATTAAGATTAACTCAAATGGTTGAAGTTAAAATAAAACCTAGATACAGTTATATTTATCTTCCAGGAGAAACTTCAGACAAAATTTTCTTCCTTTCCAAAGGGACGGTGAAAATAGGAACACATTCAAAAGATGGAAAAGAGATTATCAAATCTGTTTTACATCCAACTGCAATGTTTGGCGAAATGGGAATCGTGGGAGAAGAAGAAAGACAAGACTTCGCAAGAGCAATGGGACAAGAAGTTCATTATTGTGTATTGAAAGTGGAAGACTTCAAAAGGTTAATGCGTTCAAATCACCAATTATCTATAAAAATATTAATGTTGATCGGGAATCGATTACGTCGAGCTGAAAATAGATTAGAATCTTTGATTTTCAAGGATGCAAGAACTCGAATTATTGATTTCTTAAAAGATGCAGCAGATCAACGAGGTCGAAGAGTCGGTTTCGAAATGTTAGTGAAGCATTCTTTAACTCAACAAGATATTGCAAATTTGACCGGTACTTCTCGTCAAACTGTAACATCTGTTTTGAATGAATTACGAAAGTCAAATTTAATTTATTTTAATCGTAAAAGTATCTTGATTCGAGATATGGAAAGTTTAGTATAAAATTAAAGAAAAAGTTGTCTTCGGTAAACTCAATCAAAATATATGCAAGATCGTTTTTAATTTTAGTTTTGGTTATACTATATAATAAATAGTAGTTTTTTAATCAAAAATGTGAGAGTAGTAAAAGCCATTCCAAAAGGGATGGCTTTTTTATTTTAGAATACTTATTTGTGCTAGATCAAAAAAGTGAATATCGTAAAAGCCGTTACGGAAGGAACGGCTTTTATTGTTTATCCAAAAGATTATTAAACTCGTTTTTAAATTAAATTTTTGAAAAAAAAATGAATGTTGGTAAGTTTTTTTTTAAACCCTAAAAATGTGTTTTTAAGAATTATAAATTCTTCTCCTTCTTTTTAGATCTTTTTGGCTTGGGAAATATAATATTGTAGATAAATCATTATTACATTTTACCTTTCTTAATATGCTGAAAATTCATTTTAAAATACTAACAAAAATCATTTCCGAAATTCAAATAATATGGGATAAAATCCTTTTTTTTGCAATGTTTTAGTTCAGTTAAGGAAAAGTTAAGGCCAGAATCTTATTTGGACTCTATCTAAATAGAAAAGTGTGGATAACTTATATTGGTAAATATGAGTACAAATTATATTTTTGCGCTGACAAAAAAATGACAAAACGATTTTGCTTAAAATATCTTTATGAAAAATGTAAATATAGGAATGTATAAGTCATTGATTATGAGAAGTTTATCCGTTATTTTTCTTTTCCTTTTTGCCCTACAAGTATCTACCGCCCAAGATGGACGTACTCCAGAGCTTGATCAAGGGATGCAACTCTTTAAAAACAATTGTGGTAGCTGCCATGCTAAGAACATGAAAGCTAAGATGACTGGACCTGCTTTGGCGGGATTAGAAGAGCGTTGGGAAGGTGATAATGAAAGACTTTATGCTTGGATTAGAAATTCACAAGCATTTTTAGCAACAGGAGATGCCTATGCTAATAATTTATACCAAGAATATGGTGGAAGTGTTATGACTGCTTTCCCTAACTTGACGGATTCTGAAATCGCTAACATCATAAGCTACATTAATGTAGTAGCTGATACTGGTTATCCTCCAAAGACAGTTGTTGCTGGAGGTGATGATAGCGTAGATGGAGCTAAGGGAGGAAGTAATACCTTAATGTATGGTATTTTAGCTTTGATCCTAATTATCCTATCCATGGTACTAGCACGAATCATTGCTAACTTAAATCATATGCAAAAAGTGAAAGCAGGTTTACCTGCTCCAGCACGAAGAACTATGTGGCAGATTATCACAGGTTCAAGTGTAGTTGCAATGTTGATTTTTGCTTTTGTGATATGGGGAGGTTACCAAACTGTAAACAATGCAATTGATTTAGGTCGAACGCAAGGATATGCTCCAACTCAACCAATCAAGTTTTCTCACGAAACTCATGCTGGATTACACAAAATTGACTGTCAATATTGTCATGATGGTGCTCGAAGAAGTAAGCATTCAGTTATTCCTGCAGCGAATACTTGTATGAATTGCCACAAAGCGATTGAGAAGGGTTCAGAATATGGTACAGCTGAGTTGACTAAGATTTTTGCTTCTATTGGATATAATCCTGAAGATAACACTTA
>CAJQQY010000425.1 GCA_905480595.1 uncultured Saprospiraceae bacterium
TGAATTTGGAGTAGCTTATTATCACCGAGCATTTGCACATGAAACGAAAGGAGATATTGAAGCAGCAAAAGCAGATTATGAACGTATTTTAAAATTCAATCCTGATTATGTGAATGCTAAAAAAGGATTGGAAAGAATTGCTCAAGCGGCGAATAATTAAAAATCAGATCTTAGCCGTGATACTGTTTTAAACGGTAACACGACTCGGCTCAGATAAAAATAAAAAACATGAAAAATTTATTTTCCTTTTTTGCATTTGTTTTCACAATAGCTTTGTGTAGTTGCGCAGATAAAAATGCTTCTACTTCAGATGTTGTCCCACAAATAGTTGAAGCCTCTGTTAACCCAACAAATAATATTCAACGAGATACCAATCCTCCTCGAAGAAGAAGTAATTTCATCGTCAGTACTGCTCGGCCAGAAAATGAAATCAACAATAAATTCCCTTTCGATATTTCCATGACGAATGCGAAAAAAGAAGTTTTTAATTCTGAAAAATCATTGGCGAATAACGGAAAACCAACTGTTGTTCTTTTTTGGTTGACGACTTGTTATCCTTGTCGAATGGAAATGAATGCGATAAAAGAAGTATATCCTGATTGGAAAAAAGAAGTCGATTTTAATCTAGTCGCTATTTCTACTGATTTCAAAAAAAATTATGACAATTTTATCAAACGAGTAGAAAAAGAACAATGGCCTTGGAAAACATTCCATGATACCAATCGAGAATTCAGACTAGTGATGCCAGGCAAATTAAACGGCCTTCCGCAGACTTTTATCTTTGACAAAAATGGAGAAATTGCTTACCACAAAAGAAAGTATATTACAGGTGATGAAAAGAAATTATTTGAAAAAGTAAAAGAGCTTGCTGCAATGTAAAACGGAAATTATTCTCGCGGACATTATTAAAAGACTTTTCAAAAAGAGGACAGAAATCATCTTATTTCTGTCCTCTTTTTAATTTATTTTTTCTAACTTTCAACTACCGAATTTTAAGTATTTTTTTCAACACAAATATATTTTCGTGCGTAAAATATAAAACGCGTCAGCCTTATTTAAAATCGGTTGCCGCGTTTTTTTATACTCATACATAAGTAATTATTATTTTTTAACACCTTAAAAATTAACAGAACTATGGCAATTATGAAAGTAATCGAGATCTTATCAGACTCCAAAAAAAGTTGGGAAGATGCAACCGCAAGAGGCGTTGCAAGAGCAGGTAAAAATGTAAAAAACATTAAATCTGCTTACGTTCAAAGTCAAAGCGTAGTTGTAAAGAAAAACAAAGTTTCAGCTTACCGAGTAAACTTGAAAATCACTTTTGAAGTGACCTAACCTAATCAAAAAAGGTGATGAGTTTTTCAACTCATCACCTTTCCTTTTATCTTCCCATCCTCGCTTGCATCATTTCAGCATAAGTCGGATAGTTTAATTTTTTATCCGACTCAACGACGAAAAGTCTTCCCTCTCTTTCTGCTTCAACTTTTATTTCATTGACATCTTGAATTATCACAAAAGCATCTTGATCTGCTTTCTCTCCATTCAATTTCACCTCACCTTCCATCACATAGATAGAATATACTTTTTGTAAATCTGCGGATTTCTCAAAACTCCCTTTTCCAAAACTCCATTCTGAAATATTCATTCCTGGAGCATCCATCGTAAGTGGTGCGCCGTCACCTGAATACATTTTTATCGACATCCCATTTTCGGTTTTTACTGGGAAATTCTCATGTCGATAGTCATCATAACTGGCAGGTTGTTGCATCGTTTTTTGTAAACTTGGATCTACCCAAATTTGAAACATCACAGAACCTTCTCCCATCTTCTCTGCATGACTAATTCCTTTTCCCGCACGAATAATTTGAGCATCTCCTTTATTTAAAGATTTCCAGTCATTTAATTGAGTATCGAAATGTTCGATTTTTCCATTCAAAACAAATGACATGATTTCAAATCCTTGATGTGGATGAAGGCCAATAGTACTTTCCACTTTTGCCTCAGCGTATGCCCAATAAAATAGATTGGAGTATGGTTTTGCTTCTCCTCCATCTTGTGGAAATCCGATTGGTTTATTTTCAATGATTTCACCGCCATTGAATGCTCCGTAACCTTGATTTTCTTTTGAAATAACTTGAACTGACATAATTTTTAATTTTTAGTACGAGGATCCTCCGAGTCGTTAACCGTCCAACGATTTTCCAAATAGTTGAAAAAATATGATTTGGAAAATCGTAAAACAGATTACGCCCCAAAGAGTCGTTTTACGAATACTTTACTAAATAGATGTATATACATGAATTAACAACTTTAACGATAAATAGTTTTAAATAAAACTTTATTGAACCAGTTTTCCCACTTCTTTTGAATATTAGTAAAAACCGTTATTTTTGCGCTCTTTAAAAGAACTTTTCTAATAGATAATTCGTAAACAAAGACAAATATTTAACTAGATGTGAGATTTTGAGAAATGAGTATGGAGACTTTTAGCAAAAAAATACCCAATACTCAAAATCCCAATACAAAATTTTTACAATGATTAAAATTACTCTTCCAGATGGCAGCGTTCGTGAATATGATTCAGCAGTTACTGCCATGCAAGTTGCACAATCCATCAGCGAAGGATTGGCGCGGAACGTTTTGTCCGCAAAAGTGAATGGCGAAGTGTGGGATTCCATGCGTCCAATTAATGAAGATTCGACCGTGCAATTATTAACCTGGAATGACAAGGAAGGGAAAAAAACATTTTGGCACTCATCTGCGCATTTGATGGCGGAAGCTTTAGAAGCAGTTTATCCAGGAATAAAATTGGGAACTGGACCTGCGATCGAAAATGGATTTTACTATGATGTAGATCCAGGTGATAACAAAATATCTTCTGATGATTTTAAGAAAATCGAAGATAAAATGTTGGAATTGGCGCGTCAAAAAAATGAATATATCCGCCAAGATATTTCTAGAGCGGAAGCATTGAAATTTTTCCAAGACAAAGGTGATGAATACAAAATTGAATTGATTGAAAAAAGAGGAGAAGATGAAGCTTTGACGCTTTATACTCAAGGAAACTTTGTGGATTTATGTCGTGGACCTCATATGCCGAATACTTCAAAAATCAAAGCTGTCAAATTGATGAAAGTCGCAGGTGCTTACTGGCAAGGTGATGATACTCGAAATCAAATGACTCGGATTTACGGAATTTCTTTTCCAAAAAATAAAGAACTCACTCAGTATTTACACATGCTAGAGGAAGCGAAAAAACGTGATCACAGAAAGCTAGGTAAAGAAATGGAGTTATTTATGTTTTCTGAAAAAGTGGGTGCAGGGCTTCCAATTTGGTTGCCAAAAGGAACTGCTTTGCGAACTCGCTTGGAAGACTTTTTGAAAAAAGAACAAATCAAAAGAGGTTACCAACCTGTGATTACTCCACACATCGGAAAGAAAGATTTATATGTGACTTCAGGTCATTATGAAAAATATGGGGAAGATAGTTTTCAACCAATTCACACTCCAAAAGATGGAGAAGAGTTTTTATTAAAACCGATGAACTGCCCTCACCATTGCGAAGTATTTGGAGTGCGTCCAAGGTCTTACAAAGAGTTGCCATTGCGAATTGCAGAGTTCGGAACAGTTTACCGATATGAGCAAACTGGTGAATTGCATGGATTGACTCGGGTTCGAGGATTTACTCAAGATGATGCACATTTATTTTGTACGCCTGATCAGTTGAAAACTGAATTTTTAGATGTATTAGATTTGACGATGCATGTTTTAAAGAAATTTAGTTTTGATAATGTAACTGCTCAAATTTCATTACGTGATCCAAATAACAAAGAGAAATATATTGGCTCTGATGAAAATTGGGACAAGGCAGAACGTGCGATTATCGAAGCGACTCAAGAAGTTGGTTTGGAAACAGTTACTGAATTAGGCGAAGCTGCTTTCTATGGACCAAAGTTGGACTTTATGGTAAAAGATGCTTTGGGTAGAAGTTGGCAGTTGGGAACAATCCAAGTGGATTACAATTTGCCTGAGCGATTCGAATTAGAATATGTTGGAGCTGACAATGAGAAGCACCGACCTGTGATGATTCACCGAGCACCTTTCGGAAGTATGGAAAGATTTATGGGAGTTTTGATTGAGCATTGTGGTGGTAAATTTCCATTGTGGTTGGCACCTGAGCAGTTTGCCATTTTGCCCTTGAGTGATAAATATAATGAGTATGCTTACAAAGTACAAGATGCTTTGGCGGTTCATGATATTAGAGGAATCATTGATACTCGAACGGAATCAATTGGCAAAAAAATCCGAGACAATGAGGTGAAGAAAATTCCTTTTATGTTGATCGTTGGAGAGAAAGAAGAAGAAGCAGGAACAGTTGGTGTGCGGAAGCAAGGGGAAGGAGATGTTGGGGAAATGTCGATGGATGATTTTGTGAAATATTTTACGGAGCAATTGTAGTTCGTAATTTTTGATAAAAGAATTAATAGGCGTGTAAAATAATTTTTGCACGCCTATTTTTTTTTTGAAAAAGTTAGCTAACAATCGGGACTAGCCCACAAAGTGTGTCAAAGTAAATTTTTAAATAATTTCTTAAATTTAAAAAAGCTTAGACATGAAAAAGCAAAAGAACCCAAGATTATCAGATTTGATAAAAGATGAAAAGTTACGAACTCAAATCGAAGAAGCCCTATATTCAGACAAGCCAATATTAGGTCCAGATGGAGGCATATTTACGGACTTACTTCAAGCCATGGTAAATGCAAGTTTAGAAGGAGAATTAGACCACCATTTGTCAGAAGAAAAAAAGTCAAAAAATGCTAATCGTAGGAATGGGCATATTGAAAAAACAGTAAAATCCTTAGGCGGAGAATTAAAAATAAAAACTCCCCGAGATCGGACAAGTAGTTTTGATCCAAAGTTAATCGGCAAGCGAGAAAAAGAATTAAAGGGAGGTTTAGAAAATGTAATATTAACTTTATATGCTCAAGGTAATTCCAACGAAGACATCTATCGCATGCTTCAAAAGATGTATGGAATTGATTATTCTACTTCCGCCATTAGTAGAATAACAGATCGAGTTTGGCCAGAGATTATGACATGGCAACAACGGCCATTGAAATCTTGTTATGCTATATTATATTTAGATGGGATTTTCTTTAGAATACAAGAAGATGGTCGTTTCCAAGAGCGAACATTATACTCTGTATATGGAGTTGATGTTGAAGGAAATAGGGATGTACTGGGTCTATATTTAGAAAAAAGAGAAAGTGCTCAGCAATGGATGTTAGTGCTAGAAGATTTAAAAAGAAGAGGCTTAGAAGATGTATTTTTTGTATGTATTGATGGTCTTCCAGGTTTTAAAAAAGCGATTCATAGTGCTTTTCCTCAAGCAATTATTCAGCGCTGTATAGTTCATAAAATACGAAATTCAGTTAGGTTTGTAGGTGATAAAGATTATCGTCCATTGTGTAAAGATCTACGAAAAGTTTATCAGTCTGCGAATCGAGAACAAGCAGTTTTAGCCTTAGAAGATTTTGAAAAAAAATGGGGAGAAAGAGGCGAAAGAATTGCTGAACTTTGGCGAAAAGATTGGGATGATTTGATGGCTTTCATGGATTATTCCGAAGGTTTAAGGAGAATGATTTACACGACCAATCCGGTGGAAAATTTACATCGAATTATTCGAAAAGTAGTCAAAAGTAAAGGAGCTTGGATTAGTCAAAGAGCCTTAACCAAACAGCTATTTTTAGCCTTGATGCAAAACGAAAAATCGTGGAAACGAAAGGCCTTTAAATGGAAAGCCATTCAAGAAAATTTAGGTCTTATGTTTGGTGACCGTTTTCTTAAATGGCTTGATAAATAATTTTTGACACACTTTAGGGGCTAGTCCCAGCATTTTTTTCGCCGTGCCCAACCCGCCCCACTTCTCACAGACCAATACTCAGTAAATACTTCTCAGAGTATTTTTCACAGAGAATCATTTTATTAAAGTTAACTTGAAACCTTATCCATCAATTTAGCTACTCTTTCATATTCTACTTCTTTTTTCCAATCCCCATCTTTCTTAAAATATGACCCAACTATCAACGCATCCGCTACCTTTAAATATTTTTTTACATTTTTTAAAGTAACTCCTGAGCCAACCATAACTGGAATTTCACAAGCCGTTTTCACAGATTTAATTTCTTTCAAATCCGCTGCTACTCCAGTCGAACTTCCCGTAATAATTAATCCATCACTTCGAAAATATTCCGCAGCTTTTGCTGTCTCCACCAAATTAACATCAGCCGTCACCACATGTGAACTATGTTTTTTCTTAATATCATTAAAAACCAAAACATCCTCCGCATCAATCATTTTGCGATAACGCAACAAAGTCCCTGCATCTGAATTCATCCAGCCTTCATCAGCAATATGCCCAAAAACAAATCCTTCAGCACGCACATAATCTAATCCCGCAGCCTTCGCCACAGCCAACGCAGATTCATTTGCACCAGCCAAAACTTGCACTCCACATGGCAACGAAATTTCTTTTTTAATTTCTTTGGCAATAACACTCATCGCAGCGGTAATTTCTGGTCCAACTTCGCGATTTAGATATGGAACATCATGCATATTTTCAATCATCAATCCATTTACCCCTGCCAATTGATAAACCGCTGCATCAGTCAATGCCATGTCGATAATTTGATCCATTTCAAATTTACTCGCAGGTGTCCCTGGCAGAGCTTGCAGATGGATCATTCCAATAATTGAATGTTTTTTAGGGAAAATATCTTTAAACTGTCTTTTCATTTTATAACTTTACAAACCACATTCAAAAATCATTTCCAAAAGGATCTCGTTTCTGAACGAAGTAATTTTCAATCAAAATTTCAAATACAAAACTAAGAATATTCAACTAAATCAAATTTTCAAATAGTCTAACTTCTTAAATGCTAAATCATTACTTAAAAATATCTCCTGAAGTAAGCGAAGCTTTGACTCAAAGGAAACCTGTCGTTGCGCTAGAAAGTACTATTATCGCCCACGGGATGCCTTATCCTAAAAATGTCGAAACTGCTCTTGCCGTAGAAAATATAGTTAGAAAAAATGGAGCTACCCCTGCCACTATTGCCATCATTGATGGAAAATTATGCACAGGACTTTCCGAAAAAGAAATTCGACACCTTGGAAAATTAGGACAAAAAGTAGTGAAGGTCAGCCGTCGAGATATCCCTTTTATTTTATCAAAAGGAATCACAGGAGCAACTACTGTTGCCTCAACCATGATTATAGCTTCGATAGCAAAAATTCCAATTTTTGCTACAGGTGGAATTGGTGGAGTTCATCGAGGTGCAGAAAGTTCGATGGATGTTTCTGCTGATTTGCAAGAGCTTGCAAATACAAGTGTAGCGGTTGTGAGTGCTGGAGCAAAAGCAATTTTAGATTTAAAATTAACACTTGAATATTTAGAAACATTTGGAGTTCCTGTTGTTGGATTTAAAACAGATGAATTCCCTGCATTCTATTCTCGTACGAGTGGACTTGGCGTGGATTATCGAATTGATAAAGTTGATGAACTAGCACACATCCTTTTCACAAAATGGAATCTAGGAATGAAAGGTGGTGTTTTGATAGCAAATCCAATTTTGAAAAAAGATCAGATGAAATTTAATTCAATCAATCAAGCGATTGACGAAGCTATATTAATCGCAGAGAAGAAAGGAATTAAAGGAAAAAAGATCACTCCGTTTTTATTAGAAAAAATTGGAAAACTAACCGAGGGAAAAAGCTTAGATGCGAACATTCAGTTGGTTTATAATAATGCAAAATTAGCAGCCAAAATTGCAGTTGCTTTCGCGAAGGAAAGAAAAAAGTATAACTTTTGATTTTGTCCCAACAAAGACTTTTTCCTAAAGTCCTTAAATCTATCTCTTGAAAACTTTGTTATTTTTCCACACAATGAAAGATGGATTTCCAAATCCGTCTACATTATAAAACTCAGGCAGATTTAGAAATCCGTCCTGCAAACACCTGAATTCATGAAAATAGAAAAAGTACAATTTGAAAATGCGAATGGTTATACCCTTTCAGCTCGTTTAGAATTTCCACCTGATAGCCATCCTTATGCTTTTGCAATTTTCGCGCATGTTTTTACAGGTAATAAAAGTTTATCTGCTACTCGACATATCAGTCGATCATTGACGCAACATGGCATTGGAGTTTTACGATTTGATTTTACTGGTTTGGGAGAAAGTGAAGGGGAATTTGCAGATACAAATTTCACTTCTAATGTCGAAGATCTTTTAGCTGCTTCTAAATTCTTGGAAGAAAATTATCAAGCTCCTCGAATATTGATTGGACACTCTTTGGGTGGTGCAGCTGTGATTTTTGCAGCTTCTCAACTCGATTCAATTCAGGCAGTTGCAACCGTCGGCGCACCTTCTGAACCAGAACATGTGATGCATCTTTTACACGATAAAATTGAAGATATTGAAAAAACGGGAGTTGCAAATGTTTCCATTGGTGGTCGAAACTTTATGATAAAAAAACAATTCTTGGATGACCTTCGAAGCAAGGATATGTTTCAAATTTTAAGGGATTTAAAGAAACCAATTTTAGTTTTGCACTCACCTCAAGATAGTGTCGTTGAAATCGAAAATGCTGCAAAAATTTATCACGCAGCTTATCATCCCAAGAGTTTCGTTTCTCTCGATGGAGCAGATCATATGCTTACTAAAAAAGGAGATGCGGCCTACGTAGGTGAGTTGGTTGGCTCATGGATGACTCGTTATGTCATTCCTCCTCCAGTTGAAAAATTAAAAACAGATGCACAAGTTGCCGTCAAATTAGGTGATGTAGGATTCACCGCTGAAATTCAAGCAGGTCGACATGGATTAATTGCTGATGAAGGAGAAGAAGTTGGCGGAGATGATTTTGGTCCTTCGCCATATCAATATCTTTCTGCCGCTTTGGGAGCTTGTACCGTGATGACTTTGCAGATGTATGCACGTAGAAAAAAATGGGATTTGAAAGAAGTCAGGGTGCATATTGATCATGGAAAAAAATATGCTGACGATTGCAAAGAGTGCGTAGAATTTAGCAAAGAAATAAAAATTGATCACTTCGAAAAAGTGATTGAACTTGAAGGAGATTTAAATGAAGAACAAATTAATCGCTTGCTCGAAATTGCAGATCGTTGTCCGGTGCATCGAACTTTACACAAGGAAGTCAAAATTACTACTCGACTAAAAGAAACTGTTTAATACTTTTTTTATGAAAAAAAAATACGCCCCCATTAATTGTGATTTCTATGACGAAATCGAAATACGTGCAATGCGAAAAAGTGAAACCAAAGTGGTTTATCTTTCTGAAAATGAAGAGCAAACAACTATTGAAGGAGTAATTAAAAATGTTTATGCGAAAAATAAAGAAGAGTTTTTGGAAATGGAAAGTGGATTGGTTTTTCGGTTGGATCGATTGATTTCGCTTGATGGGAAGGTCGTACCGGACTCATGTGAAATTTAATGTTTCGCAATTCAAGTTCGAGACAAGGCATGCCTTGTCTCGAACTTCATCGCATTACTAATTAAAAACAATTTTTCGAGTCAAAGGAGCAATCATCTCATCTTCAAACAATACATTTACAAAAAACATTCCTCCTCCAATTTTACTTTTTTCCAAAGAAAAAATACTTTCATTATTCACCTCAAAATGGCTAACCATTCTTCCTAATTGATCAAAAACTTGAATAGAATAATCGCTGTCTATTTTTCCAAAATCAAATCGCATTAAATCATTCGAAGGATTTGGGTAAATGTCTAAGTCTTGATGAGTCCGTGCAATTTCAATAGTATTTGTAATTTGAAAATCAGGACACATTTGGTTTTGCAAAAACATATGACTGTTCGATTCAAACTCTGCCAAATCACTTGCATAAAAAAGATCAGAATGAATATCCAAATGACCTCCATCTTCTACTGACTTCAAATAATTTGGAAGTCCTGCTATCTCAGCTTGAATATGCAACAAGCCACTTCCATCTATCTCAGCCAAATTGTTAGCTAATCCATTCATAAAAGGAACTGTTGAGTCGCTTTCTCCATGGTAACTAACTAAGGGTTCCGTTTCATCTATATCAAGCCATTCTTTTTCTCGCAACCCTCCTGAAAGATTATAAACTGCAAATACGTCTGATGAATAACTCTGATTTTCAGCATCTCCAGTATCACCCTCGAAACCACCATTTGCATTTATTATATCCAATGTAGCTGCTGATACATCATCATTCTCATCTAGATATGCAGCATGAGTTGCTGTAATTGCTCCTGCTGAATATCCTCCTACCAAAATATAATCTGAATGAATCTTATACACATTATCAGTTGCGGCATCTTGTCGAAAAAAACGAACTGCAGCTTTCATATCTGCAACTGCACGCATGACCGCTTTAGTTGCTCCTGTTTCATTAAATTCAAATACTGGAATCCCAAGTCGATAATCAATTGTTGCAGCCACATATCCTTTTTTTACAAATTGCTCACAATATTCTGCCATGTCCTCCCTAAATCCAAATAAAAAACTTCCTCCAAAAGCAAAAATAATGACAGGTCGCTGCTCATGAGAATCTCCAACTGGTTCATAAATATCCATTTTTAAATTCTGATTAAACCCAAAAATATTGGTGTTAGAACCATAAGTAACTGTGCTAACTGTAAAATCAGAAAATACATCTTCAACGTATCTTTCACCATCACAGGCCAATTCACTTTGAGCAAAAGAAATTTGAGTAATAAAAAATAAAAGGAAGACAAAAGAGTATATCTTTTCCATGTAAAAGAAGGTTTTGTGATTTTTTAAATGATAAAATATCTTAGTTCAATTCTGAAAATTGAACTAAGATATTTTAGATAATTATGAATAAGAACTTATAAATGTGGGAGGTATATATTTTCTAATAAAACAACTTTTTTTCACCTAAAAAAGTAAATTCAAACCTCCGCGGAAGTTGACATTTGAACTTTTGTAAGGTTGAAAAATTCCAATAACATTATCTGCTGTAGCAAATAATTGAAAGGCTTTATAGTTTACTGCAAAATTTAAACCGAGGTTGAAGTAACTATTCTTTCGAACGGTATAAGTTGTACCAACATTAAAGATCTTTTTGAACTTAGTATTAGCACTCAAACCTAGTACAGGAAAATGTTCTCCTCTATAATTTTCATAATAAAGTAATCCACCCAATCTCGTTTTTTCATTCAACTGATAAGTTCCACTTAGGTAAACTTTGACAGGCATATTTGTTGAGTAACTTTCGCTCTCTTCGGAGAAGTTAAAAGTGTTTTCGAGGGTGTCTACTATATTACCGAATGAAATAGAATCATTTCCTACAAACTGCGAAAAATCAAATCCATCATAGTTCGTTTTTCCTTGATTTACATATTTACTTACATTCTCTTTCCAATTAATTTTTCCTAAATCCAATACACTTGCAGATAAATTCAACTTATCATTTACTTCATAAGTTACTCCTAAGTCAATTGCAAATCCTATATTTTCAGTAATAAAATCATTAAAACTAAATGTGCTTAAACTTAAATTAAAATTATCTAAATCATCCACATTCACTAATCCAGAAGCATCCAATGCATAATCTCCATCAAGTGTCAATTGGTAAACATCATCGTCTGTAAAAAGGGAAATCGCCCCTTTTTCAACTGAAGCATTTGCAATTCCTGCTAAGAACTTCACCCGTGCTCCTACATTTAATTTATTTAATTGCACCGCTCCACTTAACCCAAATTCATTGTATGAAGTCAAATGCATATCGTGACTTAAATCAATTTCTTGCCCTACAAATTGACCATTCCCTTCTAGAAATAATTGAGCTAACGTTTTAGGAAATTTTAAGTACAAATCTGTTTTTTGTACATGATTTAATCCTAGTTGAAATTGTCCAAATCGATAACCGATATTAAATGTCTCGACTTCCATTACTCCACGCAAAACATTATCTACACTTGGTAAATCAGACAAAGCCTCTCCCGGCTTAATCCCTTTTTCTTCATTTAAATAATCTACAATCAATGAATTAAAATCACCCGCAGTATTATAATAATTCCAATGAACCCCAGGAAGACCAACAACTATTGTTGAATCAGAAATGTAGGCAGGATTAGTTTTTGAGGTTTGCCAGATATCCATAAAATGCAAACCTACTTGTTGTTGAGAAAATGTAATTGTATTGTTGCAAAAATTAAAAAGAGCAGCAAAAATTAAAAAACGGTATTTGAACATTTTTTCTTTTTTAATAATTATAAAACGTTTAACGTTGGACGATTCATAAAACGTTTAACGTACATCGTACAAGGTTTTACTTTGTTCCTACTTTCATTCCCATCCGAATATTGACATCTTGATCTGTATTCAAATTGACAATTGGAGTAGGAGAATTATTTACATCTGTCGTGAAAAATGTTCCATCGATGATCATTTTCTTGGCATTTCTAATATTCGCAAATTGAGTAGCATTAATAGTAGAGTATGTTTCCTTCGTGGCTATTTCACCTGTCACTTCTCCATTACTATCGACAGGAGCAGGTGTCAATATATTTTCATCTGTAGTATAAAGAGAGTCAAGTAAAATTTCATTCCCCATTTCATCATTACCTACAAAATAAACTTGTATACCAATTCCTAGAGGTATTTCATTTTCAGAAACCATTTTAAATTCTATATATTCAACTTGATCATACTGTTCGAAATTCACATTAAAAGTATCTCTTCCCTTAAAGTTTTTTACATGTCCTCGAAAAGGTAAATCAACTGCCACTTGTACTTGAAAATAACTCGAGTCCGTCATAAAACCGATCACCTGAGTTTGGTCTGGATTTGAAATTGCATCCACATCATAGTCCACAGAAACTGGTCCAGAACTCAATACTTCCACCACATTTGAATTTGTTTTATCAAAGTTAAAAATGGTCGTTTTGATTTCTCCAACCTCATCCAATGCTGGATAGGCAAAGTCAATTCCATCTTGAATATATGAGCTTTCCAAAGTAATATTACTTCCATCGACAGTAAGTATCTCAAGAGTATTTACGACAGACCGAACTGGGAATCCAAATCCATTCTCTACCGTAATTTGAATTACAGGATCTTCAAAATAAACATCCCCTTGCACCCAATTTTCAAAAAATTCAATTTCAATAGTATCTCTTTCCAAATCCAATAATTCTTGTCCCCAATATCCTTCTGCATAGGAAAACTCTAAATTTGAAATCCCAATTGCATGAGTATTTGGAAAAACAATCCTCTCACCATCACTCTCTCTATAAGCTTCGTAAATAATTGTTAACTCATCATTATCTGTTGCCAAATCGTAGCCAGCCAATGAAATAAAAGGAAATATTGGCCATGAACTACCTGCTGTACCAACTGAATCAATCAACCTGTTCAATTCTAATACCTGCCCATTCTTTGTCAATTCTGGAATACGTAATGTGACATCTATTTTTTCATCAAAAGGATTATCCATCACAACCCCTAAATTACCCGCCTTAATTTTTGTTAATGTAATATCCAAAGTACCTGGTAGATCAAACGGAAAAATAGTAACCGAATCTTCTAAATTTATAGGAAGTATTGGAATAAACTCAAATAATTCATTCCCAGTACGTTTAGTTACATTACCTCGATAATTGAGCGTTACAATACCATCTGGGCCCATTACAACCGAAGTCTCATCATTTATCCCATCCAAAAGATTAGTCAGATTTGTTGTGGAATAAAAAAGAGGAACTGCTATTTCTCTTTTAGAATCTATCGGATCATCAAATCCACCTTTACAACCAATTATTAATGATAAACTCACTAAAAATGAAAGTTGAAGTAAAATATTTTTCATGAATTATTTTTTTACAAAAATCGAAAAAAAAACGTGAATTGAATGTAAGCCATCAGGCTTATTCAATTTTTGGGAAAAGATCAAAGGATTTAAAATCAGTAGGTTAAAGATAGGATAGTTAGGAAAGACTTCTCAGATAATAAATCGAATATAAATCAAAAAAGCTGCTTGTCAAACGATAATTTGTCTCTCTCTATTATGTTTTATAAAAAAGTAAAATAGAAATACAATATTTAAATGAAACTATCTTCTAGTTTCGATCACGCAAATTTAATTAGAAAGGTTGGGTAAAAAAAGTATTAATTGGTTTATCAGGAAATCAGGATTGTACTACCTGATTTCCCGATTACCTGTTCCTCCATATAACTAAGTCAATTTGACTTCCTCTGTCAACTTTGGAATTTTAACTGATTTAAAACCATTTTCAATTAATAGTTTTTTAAATTTATTTTGCCTGTCTGGCTCTCCATGAACGAGAAATAGTTTTTTTAATCTCTTCTGATTCCCCAAAAACTCAATCATCTCACCTCGATCTGCATGAGCTGAAAAAGAATCCATAATTTCAATTTCCATGTTGACAATTTTCCATTCACCAAACATTTTTACTTTTTCAACACCTTGTCTTAATATTCCTCCCAAGGTATTAGGTGAGCAATATCCTACAATTAACAACGTATTTTTCTCTTTGTCTATATTATTAAAAAGGTGATGTCGTATCCTTCCTGCAGTCATCATTCCTGATGCACTAATGATGATACAAGGTTCATTAGAGTTATTTAATGATTTCGAAATAGCTACTTCTCGCACATAAGTCAAGCGATTAAAACCAAATGGGTTGTCATCAATCAATAAATATTCATTCAAATTATTATCAAAACATTCTGGATGTGCTCCAAAAACTTGCGTCGCATTCACAGCCAAAGGACTATCAACATAGACTGGAATTTTTGGCAAATGCCCTGCTGTTTCCATTTGATCTAGCATATATACAATCTCTTGTGTTCGGCCTACACTAAATGCTGGAATGATTAATTTTCCTTTTTTCTCTACACAAGTTTTTCTGATAATTTCTAACAGTCGATCATCTTCAGCAGGTTTTGCTGCATGATCTTTATCCCCATAAGTTGATTCACAGATCATATAATCTACCTCAGGCATCTGAACAGGATCTCTTAAAATAGGTCGATCAGGTCTTCCAATATCTCCTGTAAATCCAATCATAGTTTCTTTTCCATCCACATTAATTCTCATCGTCACATTCGCACTTCCTAAAATATGACCTGCATCTCGAAATAATATTTCCAAGTTTTCATTCACTCGATGCCAACGATTGTATCCCAAACCAACAAATAAATCCATAGCAGGTGGCACATCTTCACTTGTATAAAGTGGTGTTTTAAGGGTTAATTTTTTAGCGTTACCCTTTTTCTTCTTTTGCTTTCGAGTCAATCGTTTGTTATGATATTCTGCATCGCGCTCTTGAATCTTTGCACTATCTAACAACATGATAGCGCAAAGGCTTCGAGTAGCATGAGTACATAATATATCTCCTTGAAAACCATCACGAACTAATTTTGGAATTCGTCCACAATGATCAATATGGGAATGGGACAATATCATTAAATCGATTTCGCTTGGGTTAAAATACCAGTTGGCATTAAAGTCATCCATTTCATTGTCATTGCCTTGGTACAATCCGCAATCCAATAAAATTTTATACCCATTATCTAGAGTGACAAGGTGAGCGCTTCCTGTGACGTGTCCAGCTGCTCCACAAAATTTAATATCCATGTATGTTTACGTTTATTTTGAAGGTGTTTTAAAATGTATGGAAAGATAATAATTTTTTAACGGTTAACTATAAATGCCAAACGGTTAATACCTCTAGAAGTATTAACCGTTCACCGTTATACATTAACCGTTATTAACGGTATTGTTTTTTTACTCGATCTAACTCTCGCTTATTGTCTCTTTGTTTTATCGCATCACGTTTGTCGTAAGATTTTTTCCCTTGTCCGAGAATGATTTCTACTTTTGCAAAACCTCTTTCGCCAATGTACATTCGATACGGAACAATTGAAAAACCTTTTTCTTTTACTTTCTTTTGTAATTTTCGTAATTCAGGTTTTCTCAAAAGTAATTTTCGATCACGACGTGTTTCGTGATTATTTTGATTCCCAAATTTATACTCCGCGATAAACATACTTTTGAGGATCAATTCTCCCTCTTTTGTAAAAAGGCAATAAGCATCTTTCAAATTCACTTCACCTGCTCGAACAGATTTAATTTCAGTCCCAGTCAAACTAATTCCTACTTCAATTTCAGCTAGGAAATGATATTCAAATTTTGCCTTCCGATTAATGATCTCTATAGTACCTTTCGGTTTTTTACTCTTAGCCATTTCAACTTAATTTTTAAAACATATTTTTTAGAAAAAGTAAAACCATCATAAGGTGTACAATTTCTATTGATTGCAATTGACTTTTATTTGTCTAGTTATCTCTATCCTCGAAAGTCTCCTGTTCTTTGTCTTCCATTCTTTTACCAATCAAATAGATCAATGCTAAAACAATGAAAACCCAAAAAAGGAATTCCAAAGATAAGATGAATGAAATTATAAATTCCATAAATTGATATTTTTAAAAATTAGTTCCCTTTAATAACTGTTAATGATTAATGGTGAACGGTTAATTTCACCAACCATATTCAGCATTAACAGTTATTTTAGTCTTACCGCAGTTCCATAAGCTAAAATCTCTGCAGTTCCTTGACTAATCATCGAAGTCGTAAATCGAACATTGATCACCGCATCGGCATCTATACTTTTAGCATCAGCGATCATTCTTTCGATTGCATGCTCCCGAGAATCTGCCATTAATTTAGTGTATTCTGAAATTTCTCCTCCGATGATGTTTTTCAACCCTGCAAAAATATCTCGTCCAATATTTCTAGCTCGAACGGTACTTCCTCTAGCAATATCGACAACTTCTTCAATCTCTCTCCCTGGAATAAAATCTGTGGTACTTATAATCATGATGTTTTGATTTTGTTTAATAATTGATTGTGCCTAAGTTAATTGATTCCCAAATTTAACATTTATTATTTCGATAAAAAACCGAAAATTTAGGAGTAACACATAGCGGAACTTTCCCAAACCTCGTAAAAGAGGAAAAAGGAAAAACGGAGCTTGGGAAAGTCCCGCTACGTTTTCTATCTTTGCGCCAACTCACCATTTTAAAACCTTTAACCTATTTTAAAAAAATATCACATTCTTATCTTATGAAATCAGAAAAAGTTATACTCATCATTTTAGATGGTTGGGGACATGGAAAAAATCCAAAAGTCAGCGCAGTTGCTCAAGCGAAAACTCCCTACGTTGATTCTTTATATAAAAAATATCCTAATTCAGAATTAGTAACTTTTGGAGAAGAAGTTGGTTTGCCTGAAGGCCAAATGGGGAATTCAGAAGTAGGTCATTTGAATATTGGAGCAGGAAGAATTGTCTATCAAGAACTCGCTCGAATTAATAAAGCCATCAAAGAAAAAACACTTCACAAAAACAAAAAATTGCTCGCTGCATTAAAATATGCAAAAGACAATAACAAGTCTGTTCACTTGATGGGTTTGGTTTCGGATGGTGGAGTTCATTCACATATTGAACATTTGAAAGCACTTTGCGATATCACTCAATCTAAGGATTTGAAAAAAGTTTACATCCATGCATTTATGGATGGGCGAGATACTTCTCCAAATGGAGGAAAAGATTACTTAGAGGATGTTTTAAATCATACCAAAAAACAATCGGTGAAATTAGCTTCTGTCATCGGTCGATATTATGCGATGGATCGAGACAAACGTTGGGAACGAGTAAAGTTAGCTTACGATCTTTTGGTCAAAGGTGAAGGAGAAAAAACAAAAGATATTATAGCTACGCTTGAAAAAAATTATAAGAAAAAAGTAACTGACGAATTTTTAAAACCAATCGTCTGTGTAAATCGAGCTGGGAATCCAATTGCAAAAATTAAAAAAGACGATGTCGTCATCTTTTTTAATTTCAGAACAGATCGTCCAAGGGAAATATCTGAAGTATTGACTCAGTCAGATATGACTGATTTTAGTATGAAAAAATTGCCTTTACGTTTTGTTACGATGACTCGATATGATGAAAAATTTAAGAATGTAAATGTATTGTTTGAAAAGGATAACTTGGTTGACACGTTGGGAGAAATTTTAGCCAAAAGAAAAAAGACACAAGTTCGAATTGCTGAAACGGAAAAATATCCACACGTAACTTTTTTCTTCTCAGGTGGTCGAGAAGCCGAATTTCCTAACGAAAGAAGACTAATGGTTTCTTCTCCAAAAGTTGCTACTTATGACCTCCAACCTGAAATGAGTGCCGTCGAAATTACTGACACTATCATCAAAGACATCAAAAAGAATCAACCTAATTTTATTTGTCTAAATTATGCAAATACTGATATGGTAGGTCACACAGGTATTTTTGACGCTGCTAAAAAAGCGGCCGTGACCGTTGATAAATGTGTCAAAAAATTGATGAATGTCGCTTTAAAAAATGACTACACAGCAATCATAATTGCCGATCATGGTAACTCTGACATCATGATAAATGAAGATGGAACACCACACACCGCACATACTAAAAACCTTGTACCTTGTTTTCTTGTTGGAAATGATATAGATGAAAATATCAAATTGAAAGATGGAAAACTGGCTGATGTTGCACCAACAATTCTTTCGATTTTAGGTTTGAGAAAACCATCTATCATGACTGGAAAAAATTTAATTACTAAGAGTCGTTCAAAAAAATAATTTCTTTTGAAAAAAATATTTTGGTTCATTCTCATTTTATCCATTTCATTTTTTACTTCTTGCGAAGTAGAAAATGTCAAAAGCTCGCATCAATCATTTTTTGATATCAATCATTTCTTGGATCAAGAGATAACTCAACTTTCTGAGTTGAAATCCATCAGAAAAAAAGTTGAAATCAATGAAAAGGTTGATGAACAAGTTTTAAAAGCATTTGATTTGGAAAAAGATCTAACCATTTTCCGAAATTCGAATATTAATAAAATTGCTTGGTTGGACAAATATGACGTGGATAGCACTATGAATAGTTCAGGACAACTAAATGAGTTAAAATATCAAGCAACTGACTCAAAATTAAAAACACGTGAATTAATAGTCTCCTACTCCAATGGAAAAGTAAATACAATCCTGATCAAAAATGCCTCTGGTAATCAGGTGAGTGAACTTGCGCAAACATTGCAATACAACTCCATGAAAGGATATTCTGTAAAAAGTAATCAGAAAGTATCTCTCAGTAATGAGCAAACTTTAAAAATTGAAGTAGAATATTTGAATAATTAAAGTTTCCAAAAATTAAGAAAGCCTAATACTTCTTAAAGTATTAGGCTTTCTTTTATTCAGCTTTATCAAATGGTATCTGTCCATTATTCGGATCATAAATCGCTAAAACAACCCTTCGATTAAATTTCCTTCCTTCTGGATCGTCTTTTCCACTCGAATCCATATTTTTCTTTTCAGGAATAGATTCTCCAAAAACTTCTGCTTTTATTCTACTTGATTTAATTCCTTTATTAATCAAATAGTTTCTAGAATTCCTAGCTCGTCTTTTAGAAAGTGAAATATTGTATTTAGCTGAACCTTTAGAATCGGTATGCCCGGAAACTAATATTTTGAGATGTGGATTTTCTTTTAAAACCATCGCCACTTTATCCAAAGCCTCCTTTGATTCCATACTCAAAGTGGATTGATTAAAACCAAAAAATACATTTTGAAGATTCAGTATTTCGGTGGATTCATCTGAATATGTTGAAGATGGAGAAATATATGGACAAGGCTTTCCACACAATCGTCTTTGCTCTTCAATGTCAATCACATAAGCATTCTTGAACCCTTGACTCCTTGCCTCTTTGACTAATAAGTCAGCTTCGGTTCTTTCCCGAAATTCTCCAATATAATATCTGTAAATATTATTCTGATCGGTCAGCATATAAACTCCAAAGATATGAGCC
Organism: uncultured Saprospiraceae bacterium; assembly: GCA_905480595.1. Lineage (GTDB taxonomy): Bacteria > Bacteroidota > Bacteroidia > Chitinophagales > Saprospiraceae > CAJQQY01. The sequence continues at coordinate 19,948 of CAJQQY010000425.1, forward strand.
TCTGAAAAATAAGAGAAAGGAACTTTCTCCACGTAGGCAGCAAGTTGCACACGATATGGTTGGGCAAACATGGCTATAGAATAGCAAATAAAGAATATGCTAAAAATGGTTTCTTTATGATGTTTCATAGGATTGCTAATGTTTCTAGCTATAAAAAAATATTATTCGGTTTTAAGGTTGTTTTTAAAGCTTTCTTCTTCTAAAACATGTAATTCCTAAAAAAATGTAATCTGGAGGCTAATTTACTACGTTTTACACATTAATCTAAATATAAATATGAAAAAAATGAGCTTTAACTTTTAAAAGGGTTTGAAAATAAATGTGACAGGATGAAAATTATAATATCAATGGCATTTATTTAACCTTGGATTGGTATTGTTTAAACAGCTTTTATTCCTTTAATCTTGCTTAATAATTGTTGTGTCTCAGGCAGAGGTTCTATTCCAAACTCTTCTTCTAGAACTTTTTCACATTGCTGATAAGTTTTTATGGCCATTGGGCGATTGCCCTTTTGGAGGTAAGCTTCCATTTGAACTCGATAGGCATCTTCCCAAGCATGATCTATAAGCAAGGCTTTTTGAGCAAAACGAATACTTTCCATCGGATTTTTTTCCACTAATAATTCACTCAAAGTAATCATGGCTCCAAGTGATAAAATTTGTAATCGCTCTCGTTCTTCACTCGACCAATCTTCATATAATCGATTGGGCAAATAAATTCCTCCGTATAATTCGATGGCTTCTTGGTATGCTTTAATCGCAACATCTGGAGCATCACCTAAGGCTTGATTTCCGAGTGCGATAAATTTTTCAACTGCTTCAGTATCAATCCAAATTTTTTCTAAATTCAATTGATAAGTGATCCCTTGACGTAAAATATACTTTGGTTCTGTTCGGCTAGGTCGGTTGGGCTCGAGTACTTTATTAATTCCATGCAAGGCGACCTTAAAATTTTGATCAGCCGTTTTTCCATCAGCATCTTCCCAAAGTCGATCGACAATTTGTTCTTTGTGCAAACTATGCCTATGCCGAGCAGTTACTAAAAATTGAAAAAGTTGAATCGTTTTGTCTCTCCCCCACTCTTTGGCTGAGACTTTCTCACCGTCTCGCCAAATTTGGAAATTCCCCAAAGTCTGTACATGAATATCTGCACTTTTCTTTTGGGCAATTAGGTCAACAATTTGATTTTCAATTTTACTCATTAAGCTGTTTGATTGTTTTAGGTGTTTATTAGGTTTGGTCGAGAAGTATTTTTTCAAAAAATCACTTCAAGCATTAAAACAATTTCTTTATTTCTTACTCAACTTATTCACCTTCTTATTCAATGCACTTATTTCGTTCGACATTTTTTCCATCAACTCCATCATAGAGTTATGATCTGACTTAGAAACACCACGCCACTCATCAACGTCTACTTTTCGTTGTGCAATGGTCTCTTCTACTTTTTGAGAAATAGCTTCGCCTACTTCTTGAAATTCTTTTTGAATATTTTCCACTCCTTTCTTTGGGTCTTTGATTGTTTCCATCACCATCTTTGGAGCATTCAACGTCATTTTTTTCCAAAGGTCAAAGCTTTTCGAAAGGATACCTTTTTGTTCTTCAGGAGATTTATCCTCCATCTGCTGAATGGTCATTTCAGCTAATTTCCCTTGGATAAAATTCACCGCATCATCAAACTCCGAAAAACGTTTTTCATCACCACCCTGGACATGACGAATATTCCCCCGCCATTGGACTTGAGGTTCGCCTTGATCATTTTTAAAAATCTTTTGAGTAAATCGCAACATGAAAGAAGCGGTCTCATCTTTTTTTACAGACATAATTTTTTATTTTGATTCTTACAATTGTAAAAATACCAAATCTAAGTTACAGATGAGTAACTGGTTTAAGAAATTAATTTTAAGATTAAATCAGGGAAACATAATTTTATATTTGGAGGTTTATTACTACTTTAGACGTTAATCTGTTTTGTAAGAATTTATACTCAAAAATATACGACCCTATGTTTGGAAAACTGCTTAAAAATCTTGACAATCCAAATCTGAAATCCATCTCAGGAATGGATGCCACATTTTTATATATCGACTCTCCGACGAGTCCAATGCATGTTGGAAGTGTAGCTGTAATTGAAGGTGATTTAAAATTTGAAACTTTCAGAAAAACAATCATGTCGCGATTGCACATGATTCCAAAATTGCGAAAGAAATTAGTTTATGCTCCGATGAGTATTGATTATCCTTATTGGGTAGATGATCCAGAATTTGATGTCGATTTACACTTACATCACATTGCTTTGCCTAAACCAGGAGGCTGGAAAGAGTTGAGAAGAATTGCCTCTCAAGTTTTTAGCGAACACTTAGATCAAAATCGACCATTGTGGTCTTTTACATTTGTGGAAGGTTTAGATAATGTACCTCAGGTACCCAAAGGTTCTGTAGCTGTGATTTCCAAAATCCATCATGTAGCTATTGACGGAATGGCAGGAGCAGGAATGATGAGTTTGATTTTTGATTTTACAGCAGATAAAAAACCAATTCCTGACCCTAAACCATTTAACCCAAAACCAATTCCAAATGAGCTTTCGGTAGTGATGAAAAGCGCGATCAGCTTTGCTGGCAATCCATTGAAATTACCGAAAATACTTTCTAAGACAGTAAAGGGTTCTCTCAAAGCAGGGATGCTAACTCGTGTACAACGAATGGAATTACCGACCGCACCTTTTACAGCTCCTCCATCTCCATTAAATGGAATTGTTTCGGGACGTCGAAAATGGAATACTGCAATCTTAGATTTAAAAAGAATCAAAGAATTAAAAAATATCATGGGGACAACCATGAATGATGTCGTACTTGCTTTTTGTGCAGGGGCCTTGAGAAGGTATTTGAAAGAAAAAAAGAAATTACCGCACAAACCATTGGTTGCAATGGTTCCGATTTCTACTCGAACGGAAGCGGAAAAAGATAGTACTGATAATCAAGTTTCTTCTATGCTAGTTCAGCTAGCTACTAATATCGAAGATCCGATTGAACGACTGGAAGCTATTCATGAAAATACTGTTCGTGGAAAAACTTATCAAAAAGCAATTGGAGCAAAAACGTTAGCGAGTATGGCTGAAGCTGTTCCTTTTGGAATCGCTAATCAAGCAGCGAGATTATATACTCAATTCCATCTTTCAGAAATGCATAATCCTGTTTTTAATGTAACGATTACTAATGTTCCTGGCCCACAATTTCCTTTGTACTTGAATGGTCACCGCTTGTTGACTGTTGGAGGAATGGCTCCTATTTTGGATGGTATGGGATTGATAATTACCATTTTAAGTTACAATGGTTTTGTAACGATTAGCCCAACTTCAGATGCGAGTACAATGCCTGACATTGATATTTTTACTCGTTACATTCGAGAGTCTGCTAATGAATTGGAAGCGCTTATTTTACAACGAGGTAAGAAAAAAGCGGCAGCGAAAAAGAAACCAACCAAAGCAAAATCTGATGCTTTGTTTGCTCATTTCAAAAAAGAATTAAAAGCAGCAGCGAAATTTATCAAACCAAATAATGGTTTGTTCCAATTTCATGTGACGGGTGATGTAGAAACTTTTTGGCAAGTGAATTTGAATAATTCACCTGGAACTGTTTTAAAAAGAAAAGCAAAAAATCCTGACGCTACTTTTATCATTAAAGATGATCACTTGATGAAAATCGGGATGGGAAAAATTAATTTGCAAACTGCATTTATTCAAGGTCGTTTGAAGATTGATGGCGATTCTGGAAAGGCGATGAAGTTGGGAGCGATTATTTCGAAGTTACCGAAATTGGTCGTGAAAAAATAAAATGAATATCGAATATTCAACAAGGAATATCCAATCTCCAATGTATTAAATTGGAAATTGAATATTCCTTGTTCGATATTGAATACTCTATTTCTCAATAAAACTTCACCATCTCTTTCCCCTTCCTTTTCAAGCCATTCAAATCAATCAAAAAAGAAATTTTCTTCCACAAATTATCTCTTACTTCGTAACTAGTTCCTTCAGTAACATTTGTACTTTCATAAATTGGAACATAAATTTCCAAAGCATCTGGAATACCTACAATCGCAATTCCCAAACTATAAGCAAATTCCGTACTATCAAAATCTTTATAAATAACAGCATCAATATATGGTCGAACTGGCAATGGCCCAGGCACAGTTGTACTAGCTCCCATACTTACCATCCAATCTTGCGATGAACCAAAATCACTCAAGGTTTTTAATCCAGCATCTCGATTAAAAATTTGTTGAGATAAAATTCCATCATCAGATCCTTCAACGTTTCCTCTACCTTCACTCCGTCCTAATAAATTTTCATCAAACATATAATCTCGTTGTCCGATTCGACTTGAAATTCCACTATATGTAAAACTTGTTCGAATCGACACATCATCTTCTAACTGTGGCAACACACCTGCAAATGCTTTGATCGTAGCACCTTTATTCTTTTTGCTGTAAGGGAAAAATTGTTTTGCATTTGCAAAGATTCTTAAAAATCCATTCCCTTGATGCGCCGTCAAAGTAGCTTTCATCGGAGCAATTACATTTGTATTTTCAAAAGTATATTTCAACTCATTGACATAATAATTTTCTTTTTCTCTTGAATTCATTTCTGCATTAGAAACACCTTTATCTAATGTAATATTTACGTGTCGAAATGAAACAGAATGCTGAAGACTAGAGATCAACTTCTTTTTTCTAAAAACCAATTCCAGCTTTGGAGCAATCTTCAAATAGTTATCATAAAATAATTCGTCCCAGTCATAATCGTAAGTATATCTTTTTGAATTCAAGCTCAACGTGATGCGCTGAAATAAATCTGACTCAGGGAAAGTATTCCATTTTACAATTCCTTCTCCCACCAAATTTCCACTTGCAAAACCATACATTGGAGCAACCGCAAACTCAAAATTCTTTTTGGAAAAATCAAAATTATGTAGCATGGCACCCAACATAGTTTTATCATAATTATTCCAACCAACAGTTGGCAACCAATACAAAGTCGTTCGAGTTGGATTCTCCACTCCTCCCAAAAATTTCAATTTAAATGGATCTGACTTCCTGAACATACCTGACGTGCGTATATTGTTATTTCTTCGTTGAACATCTACAATTTCGCGATTTTTATCAATGATAAATTCTTTGACTGCTCCATTCCTAGGTTTTTTAATATGAATCGTTTTTGTTCCTTCAAAGCCTTCAATATCTCTTCCTTCTTCACCATTTTCTAGAATCATAGACAAGTGAAATTGAACAGCAACACTACCTTTATTTTTTATTTTCAAATCATAACCATCTGACTCAGAGACATCTAAAATCTTATAATCAACTTTCTTTGTTGTATTCATCAAGTCATAGAATACTTGATCATTTTCTAAATCAAAATGTTTGATAAAATCTTCAGGCTGCGGATGTTTGAATTTCCATTCCTTAAAAAAGTTTTTCATTTTCAATGGAGTAATCCGATTTCTTAAAACATCAGCCGTTCGATCATAGACTCCTAAACCATAATTCATCTCTGTCATTTCTGAAATTGGAGTCGTTATTGGCTGATGCACATTTTCTCTTTGCATCGAAACTTTGATCAATTCTATAATATCCAAGTCCCCTTTGGATTCCATCTTTTTAGGTAAAAACCCTTGATACATATTGGGATAATAATTCTTTTTGTACAATCTTTCATAATAAGAATTAATCCCTTCATCCATCCATGGGTAGTCTCTTTCATTAAATGCTAAAATTCCATAAAACCAATTATGCCCAACTTCATGTGCAATCACCACATCTAGATCTTCGGGCAAAACCATTCGATCAACCAAAGTAATCATCGGGTATTCCATTGCACCTGAGTTGGCAAATGGATTGCTCACCGCAGTCGCATGTGGATATGGATACGCACCCACTTTTTGAGAATAAAATTTGACCGACTGGTTAAGATATTGAGTCGCATTCAACCATAAGTGAAATTCTTCTAAATTAAAAAATGCCCACGTATCTACATTATTATTTTGTCCAACTTTCACCCTATTTTTCTGCACATAAAATCTTTTATCTGCAAACCATGCAAAGTCATGAACGTTCTCAGCAGAAAAATGAATCGTCTTCATTTGATCTGAAGAATTTGGAAAAGTATCTTTATCAAAAATCGGAATAGATCGATCAGTTCCTCTCGGATATCTTTTCGCAATAAATTTATTTGTATCACGAACTCGTTTGTCTAAAAATGTTTTTTCCGATTCTGTTTCCAACTCCCCTGTGGAAGCAACAATATAATTTTTTGGCAAAGTGATTTTTACATCAAACTTTCCAAACTCAGAATAAAATTCTCCCATATCCAGATAAGGCATTGGATGCCACCCTGTTCGATCATAAACTGCAGGTTTTGGATACCATTGTGAAATGTAATAGGCTTGCTTTACATGCCCCAAGCGAGAGAAATATTTTGGAATTTTTATGACAAAAGGAACTTGTATTTCTATGCGTTCTCCTGGTAAGAGTTTTTCATTTAATTGTAGTAACGTAATATCTGGATTCTCAGCATCATATGACCAAACTACTTTTTTATCATTCACTTTAAAGTCTACTTCCTTATATCCTCCTAATTCATTTTTTTTAGCAAAAAAGAAATCTGTACTTCCATTTTGAATTTGTTGTTTGGCAAAAGCTGTTTGCTGGCTTTGGTAAGCGTTCGCCCAAAGATGAAAATATATTTCACTCAACTCATCTGGTGAATTATTAATGTATTCAATTTTTGCCTCTCCAGCAAGGGTATGACTTTCATCAATCAAAGTCACTTTAATATCGTAATTGACTTCTTGTTGAAAATAAGGTTGTTCACTTTTTTGAGCAAAAATCACCGTAGTTAAAATGGTCAAAAGGAAAATAAAAATGGATCTTTTCATCTGATAATCAATTAGTTGTATTTTTTAAAATATGTTTTGCTTTCGCCCTTTCTGGGCTTGACGATAGGTTTGGGATGTCCTAGGGCGTTGCCCTAGGTTATTGTCAAGCCCTGAAAAGGCGAAAGCATTTTCTCAAAACTCGTCCTTCCCACATCCCCAAAATAATTATACGGAAATATCACTTCAAGTTGTTGTTTTTAGCCTTTATTTTAGAAAGCCCTGTTAGGACTTTGAGTCTTAACAGGGCTTTTTAAAAATACTTTTTCAAACAATTATTTATTTCTTCGATCGCACTTTCTCCCATTCCCAAGCTGTTCGCATAATATCTTCTATATTTCTTTTCGGTTGCCACTTCAAACGTTTCTTTGCTTTTTTATAATTAGAATAAATCGCAATCACATCTCCTTCTCTTCGTGGACCAATTTTATAATTTAGTTTTTTGCCAGAAACTTTTTCAAACGCATTAATCACTTCCAAAACCGTCGCGCCTTCTCCTATTCCTAAATTATAAGCTTCACAATTCGTTTTATTTTTCTTTTTCAACAAGTACTGCATTGCCTTAGTATGGGCATTCGCCAAATCCATAACATGAATATAATCTCTCACACAACTCCCATCTCTCGTATCATAATCATCTCCAAAAACAGTAATTGATTTTCTTTTCCCAATCGCTTGCTCTGTGATTACAGGAACTAAATTCATAGCCTGAGTTGGAGATTCTCCCATCAACTTACTTTCATGAGCGCCACCTGGATTAAAATATCGCAGCAAAATAGAATTATGTTTTGGATTAGCTTTGGAAAATGATTCAATGATTTCTTCTCCCATTTGCTTTGTCAAACCATATGGACTTTCTGCTTTCAATAAAGGAGTTTCTTCCGTCACCGGCAATTTTTTTGCATTTCCATAAACTGTGCATGAAGATGAAAAAATAAAATTCTTCACTTTATAAGTCTTCGCTGCTTCCAATAAATTAAGCGTACTGTTCAAATTGTTTTTGAAATACCAGAGAGGTTTTTCCACCGAATCCCCAACACTTTTAAGTGCTGCAAAATGAATGATCCCAACGATATCTTTATTTTCCTTAAAGACCTTTTGCAGTTTTTTTTCATTGCAAAGATCAATCTTATAATTTTTTACTTTTTTCCCAGTTATCTTTTCGATTCGCTTGAGTACCTTTGGATCGGAATTGATATGATTGTCTACTGACACTACATCAAATCCATTATCAATTAAATCAACAATCGTGTGGCTTCCTATATAACCACAGCCACCTGATACAAGAACTTTTTTCATTTTAGTTATTTTTACGTTTTATTACTGAGCAAAACCAATATCACATTAAAAAAAATCATCAACTAATGTTTGACATAAATCTTGCCAAAGAAGTGGCAAAAATAGCTAAAAAAGCTGGAGAAGCGATAATGAAAATTTATGATAATTTAGATGATTTTCAAGTACAACAAAAAGCGGACGAATCTCCTCTAACTATTGCAGATCAAGCAGCGAATGATGTCATTTGTCAAGGTTTAGAAAATTTAAATGTAAAATATCCAATCATCTCCGAGGAAAATAAATCTATTGATTTCCAAGTCAGAAAAAATTATCCCCACTATTGGTTGGTTGATCCTTTGGATGGAACAAAAGAATTTATCAAACGAAATGGAGAATTTACAGTCAATATTGCTTTAGTCGAAAACCAACGTCCTGTGCTTGGAGTCGTTTATGCTCCTGTTTTGGATGAGATGTATTTTGCAGTAAAAAATCAAGGTGCGTTTCTCGAAAAAGAAAATGTAACAATACAATTACATACTTCTATTTTTTCCAAAAAAGATAAAAACTTAGGTGTTGTTTGCTCTCGTTCTCATTTGAATGAAGCGACTCAAAAATTTGTTGACGAACTTGACCAACCTGAATTGGTTGCCACAGGTAGTTCTCTAAAGTTTTTAATCTTGGCAAAAGGTGAAGCTCATCTTTATCCTCGTTTGGCTCCGACGATGGAATGGGACACAGGTGCCGCACAAATTATTTTAGAAGAAGCAGGTGGGGAAGTTTTACATGCCGAAACGAAAGAACCGCTTTTATATAATAAAGAAATTTTATTAAATCCATATTTTATTGCAATGGGAAAAATGATTTAGTTTTTAAAATCATCCTATGAATTACAAATGGGAGAACCAGTATTAAGACTATTTTACTCAAAGGTTTTAGGTCAAAATTCTTATTTTTTCAACAAAATATAATTCTTAAACCCACCAATAGTTTCTCCACTAAAAAAATTATTTTCCACCCAAGAAATCAGACGATATTTTATTTTTTCATGTTTGAAGAGTGGTCGTTTTTTTCCTTTAAGAGAAGAGTACCTAAGTTGATTTTTCCAATTCATTTTTCTAATCCAATCTTTCATCACGCTCGGATGTGTTCCTTCGAATTTAGCAATTTTACTCAAATCACCATAATCATACAAATCAGCCAATTGCAAAACTTCTTCCGTTGGCGTTCCATGATATGTACTCGAATTAACCTTCTTCTTTTTTGTCATTAATATAGGAGGCCTCACATAGCCATAATGATAAACATGGACATCCAACAATTTTACCCTAAGTTTTTGGGTATCTACTTTCTTATCAAAATCCTCAAATGAACCCTTCCACTTCAAAAATTTCCGAAACGACTGAGCATCCTTCCACGAGTGAATCGAAGGATCATTCCGAATGATTCGAATCTCTCGCCGATACCACGCATGCGACATATGATGATGTTCGTAGTCGCCCCAAAAGTGTAAATATTTAAAAATAAACCCCTCTACCCTTTTGTCCTCCAAGTTTTCTTCGCAAGCCTTTTGGATCGTCAATAAATCATTTTCATGAATTGCTTCATCACATTGAATATAAAAAAACCAATCCCCCGAGCAATGACTTTTTGCAATCTCTGTTTGTCTAGCAAACTCCGTATTTTTAGGGAATTTTTTAACATCCCAAACAGTTCTAATGATTTTAATTTTATCCGAATCAATAGAATTAATTATTTCCTCCGTTCGGTCATCTGCATCACAATCGCCTAAGGCCACGATAAATTCATCACAAATAGGTAATATCGAAGTGATAGCTTCCTTTGTTGGGATATAAAGTTTATCTCCGTTTTTAATAAATGTAAAACCGCTAATTTTCATTAGTCAAAAGTAACAAAATATAATTTTTCAAAAAATATTATTATTATACCTTAGCCAGAGTTATATAAAAAAAATATGACTCTAAAAGCAAAAACATTACCTTCGCCACTATATTTTTTATGCACATAAATGAAGAAAATAACTGCCATAATCCCTACTTTCAATGAGGCTCATAATATCAAAGCTGCCATTAATTCTGTTAATTGGGCAGATGAAATTATTGTTGTAGACTCTTTTAGTGAAGATCAAACAGTAGAAATCGCTAAAATGAATGGAGCGAAAATTTTCCAAAGAAAATATGTCAATTCTGCAAATCAAAAAAATTGGATCATTCCTAAAGCTGCTCATAAGTGGATTTTCATTCTTGATGCAGATGAACGGGTAACACCAGGTTTGCAAAAAGAAGTTCAAAAAATTCTACATCAACCTACCCAGAAAGATGCCTATTGGATCAATCGTCAAAATTTCTTTATGGGAAAAAAAATACGTTATAGTGGTTGGCAAGGTGATGCTGTAATTCGATTTTTCCAAAAAGACAAATGCAAATATCAAAACCTAGAAGTGCATGCTGAAATCGAACAAGAAGGCATTGAAGTTGGTCACTTAAAAAATAAAATAGAACATTATACCTTTAAAGATCTAAATCATTTTCTCAATAAAATGCAGCGATATAGTAATTGGTCTGCGCAAGATCATTTTGAAAAAACACCAAAGGTTACTTTTTTTCATTTATACTTTAAACCCTTTTTCCGATTCATCAAACACTATTTTATTCAACTCGGTTTTTTAGATGGCAAAGTTGGGTTTATTATAAGTGCGATTATGGCTTGGGGAGTTTTTTTGAGGTATGTAAAAATTCAGGAGAAGCGAACGATGAGTGATCACTAAATAACAACAACTTTTTTTACTCAAAAATCGCTAAATTTAAAATCTAAAACCACATGAATATGAAACAGTTAATTTTCGCCTTTCTTTTATTAAGTCCTTTTTTATTTTCACAATGTGGAGGTTCTAAAAAAGCGACGGTATCTTCTTCTAGTTCCAAGCAAGGAGTTAATTTCGTAAAATCCGAAACACTTTCAGATGTACTTGATATTGCTGAAAAAGAAGGCAAATTAGTTTTCATCGACTTTTATGCCACTTGGTGTGCCCCTTGCAAAATGATGGATAAAGATGTTTTTCCAGATAAAAATATTGCTGCGTTTTTTAATAAGAACTTTATTAGCTACAAAGTGGATGGGGAAAAAGGTAATGGTCAAAACCTAGCGGCATTGTATGATGTAAAGGCTTACCCTACTCTAGTTTGGGTCGATAAAAGAGGTAGAGTAATGGCTCGAACTGAAGGCGGAACCTATCATACCGAGTTGATGGAATTAGCAGAAAGTGCGTTGGCAAATGCTGGAATGTAATTTCTTCCCTTTTTTATGTAAAAAATAAACCTCATGTTTTGGTCAAGACTTAACATGAGGTTTTTATTTTTTTGTGCCAACATGTTCTAATTTTTTCCGTTAAGAGATAGATAATTTTTGAGGTGCCCTCTATTCAAAAATCGATGAAATAAAATATGAAAAAACAATACTTCCTTTTTATCCTATTCTTTTTGACTTCCTTTTTTGCCAATGCGAAGCATTTTGAATTCACTCCGTTAGCAAATGAGGCTTACCAAAAAGCCATGAGCCTCAGATTTGAAGAGGCAAAAAAGGATATCGAAAAAATTAAAAGAGAAGATCCCGAAAATCAGATTGTTTATTTCATCGAAAATTACATTGACTTTTTTACAGTTTTTATCAATGAAAATAAATCTGAATTTAAGCGGCTCGAAAAAAATAAACACCCTCGCCTCAAGCAAATTAGAAAAGGAGACAAAAGCTCACCCTACTATTTATATTGTCAAGCAGAAATTAAACTGCATTGGGCTTTGGCTCGATTAAAATTTGAACAATATTTTAATGCCTTTAATGAAGTAAGTGATGCCTATCATTTGTTGAAGCGCAACCAAAAGAAATTTCCAGATTTCGTAGCCAACAAAAAAAGTTTGGGCATGCTCCATGCCATTGTCGGAACCATTCCTGACAAATATAAATGGGGCGTAAAATTGCTTTCTGGGATGACTGGAAATATCAAGCAAGGCAAAAGAGAAATAGAAGAAATTTTAACCTATGCTCAATCGCATCCATTTATGTTTGAAGAGGAAACTTTGGTCATGTATGCATTTTTAGTTTTGCACCTCAAAGATGATATGGATTCCGCTTGGAATATTATTCAAAATAAAAAATTAAATCCATCGACCAATCCTTTGGTTTGTTTTGCATTGGCAAATATTGCTATTCACACCGGAAGAAATAATAAGGCAATTGAGATCTTGGAAAATCGTCCGAAAGGAAGCCAATATGCTAAATTTTACTTTTTGGATTATATGTTGGGGCTTGCAAAATTATATCGTCTAGACCGAGGAGCTGATATTTATTTGAAAAAATATGTTGAAAATTTTCATGGGCAAAATTATATCAAAGAAGCTTATCAAAAATTAGCTTGGTATGAGCTCGTTCGAGGAAATGAAATTAACTATGTCCATTATATCAAATTCTGCAAAACTGAAGGAGCCAAAATTATCGGTGGAGACAAAAATGCAGAAAAGGAAGCTAAGTCGGAAAAAATTCCAAATATGGTTTTACTCAAAGCTCGATTACTCTTTGATGGAGGATATTATGATCGTGCATTTAAGTTATTAAAAAAACGAACACTAGCAGATTTCAGTACTCAAAAAGATCAACTAGAATATGCTTACCGATTAGGACGCCTCACTCATAATACCGGAAAACATGATGACGCAATGATGTATTATCAAACTACCATTGACCGTGGAAAAGATGCCAGTTATTACTTTGCTTGCAATGCAGCACTTCAAATTGGGCGAATTTATGAGTTCAAAAAAAATAAGGCAAAAGCTAAAGAATTTTTTAAATTATGTCTTTCCATCAAACCTGATGAATATCGGAATAGTCTTCATCAAAAAGCAAAAGCAGGTTTAAATCGAATTAATAATTAACTCTAAAACAGACCTTTTCCTTTAAAAAACCTACCATTCGCAAATTAGGCCAATTAAATATCAAATATTTTAAACTTGTTATTGTATTGTTAATCAATGTATTGTATATTTGATTTATTATAATTTAAACTTTTATACATACCTTTTAAATTATAAACCAAACAGGTCTACAAAAACACAAAGCGTAACTCCCCTTATTCGCTTTAATAATCTGAGAACTCGATAATAATTCTTTTTAAATTATTTACATCAGGCGACAAGCTTGTTTGTAAAAAAATTAGCCTGATCTTTTTCAGACTTGATTGACTTTTTTCGAAACACTAGCAAAAAGCACTTTATGCATTCTCAGACCGTTACCACAGCGACTAATAAGCCGCAACCTACACTTGCTTCAACTGTATTTTCCATTTTGGATTCTAGAATTCAATTCCTAGAATATCAAATAAATGTTCAACTCGCACCTCAAAATCAATCATCCCAAAATCACTTGAAAGTCTACGAAGAGTTTATGGATTTTTATGCCAAAACTTCAAGAGCTCTAAAATTGCTACAAATCTTAAAAGAGTGGGTTCGTGCAGATAATGCTTCTACAGTTTTTCACTTGTTGCAGAACGATGAATATCTTAATTATTCCGAAAATCAATTGGAAAGAAAAATTAGGATTAGAGCATTTGACTATGCATAAATAAAACTGGCTTAATCCTTGATATGACAAATTATACAAAACAATAATATCAACATTTCGTATCTCGATTTTTTTTTTAAACCTGACTATGAATCGATTTTGAAACACTTTAAACAAAAAAATCCCATGACTATCATCACAAACTATCGCGAAGAGGTAAAAAGATTTGAAAGTCTTTTTGGAAATAGACCTTCTGCGTCTGTTGAAAAATTCTCTGAAGCGCTAACAGAAAAACCACAAACCACAGACATGGTTAATGCAGCTGCCAACAGCTTGCGAAGTCCACTTTTAGCTTTAAAAATTTATTTGGACTTATTAAAAGATTTTCCACAGGAAGAAAAAAAGACTGATGTTTTAAATCGAATGAAATTCACGACTAATGAAATGGTAAAAAAAATAAATGCCTTATCGACCTTAGTCGATGTTCAAACTGAAATAAATTCAACCAAAGAGAAAGTCAATTTTGCCAATTTACTAGAGGAAGTGAAAATTGAATTGAGTGCACAATTTGACTTAAGCGAAATAACTTTTACTACTAATTTTATCGAACCATCTATAAGAGCTAATGCTTCGGAATTGTCATTATTACTTTTCCAAATGTTGCATAATTCTATCACCTACCGTCAGGACAAACAACCTTTACACATCACATTAAAAACTAAAAAAGTAGGTGGATATTTACTTCTTGGAATTAAAGACAATGCCAAAGGTATGATCATCAAAAACGATGACGAAGCTGAAAAATTATTCCGTCCATTTTACAGACTAAATAATTCTAGTAAAGGAATTGGAATTGGTCTGAGCATCGTTCGAAGTATTGTTGACAAATATCACGGCGAAGTAAAAGTGCGCAGCCGAATCAACGAAGGTTCAATGTTCAATATTTATTTAAAAGGATAAAACGGTTATTGAGAAATAAAAAAAGACTTGACTAAGAAAATTGGTCAGGTCTTTTTTTGTTTACATTAGGACGACTTTCCAAGTCGTTCAATAAGTTACGACTTGGAAAGTCGTCCTACGGAGAACGATTTGGAAAATCGTTTTACGGGGGTTACTTTTACAAAAAACAAAAAGTAATTGCAGGTGAAAAAAACATTCCTTTTCCTACTTTTTATTCTTTCCATCCTTTTCTCTCCGCAAATACTCCGCGGGCAACAATTTAATTTTCAAAATTACTCCGTTAGCGAAGGTCTGGCTCAATCGCAAGTTTATGCGATGATCGAAGATCGGTATGGATACATTTGGTTAGGAACTCAGGGAGGAGGAGTTTGTCGGTTTGACGGAAAAAATTTCACCCAATATTCTACTCGACATGGATTAGTCAATAATTATGTGGAATCATTATTTGAGGATAAAGATGGAAATATTTGGATAGGCACTCAAAAAGGATTTAGCAAATTCGATGGTCAAGCATTTCAAAATTTCCATTTACCTGAAAACGATTTTATCACCGCCATTTCGCAAGAACCTTTAGGTAAAAT
>CAJQQY010000426.1 GCA_905480595.1 uncultured Saprospiraceae bacterium
CTATTGCAATAAAAATGCGGAATGCTTGGAAAGAAAAATAGAAATAAAAATCCTCAAATCAGAAGACTTTTTTCAAATTTTTAACAAAAAATGGACAAAAGTTCATTTTCTAGTTAAAAACGGTGCCTTTTTACTCATTTCATTTAACTTTGTTCCGTCTAATTACGTACTAAGAGAAGGGTACTTTTTCCTATGAATTTTTTCTTAAAAAATAAGAAATATCTAGGTTTTAAGAACTTAATTATCCATAAGTTAAAACAACTTATAATATTTTATCATTTAAATAAATTATGAACGAAGCCTATATATTTGATGCTATAAGAACACCAAGAGGAAAAGGTAAAAAATCAGGATCACTTCATGAAGTTCGTCCAATAGAATTGCTCTCCACTCTCCTAGTTGCTTTGAAGGAAAAAACCGATTTGGATACTTCTCAAATTGATGATTGTTTGATTGGTGTTAATGCACCTTTAGAAGAACAAGGTGGAGATATTGCACGTGCTGCTGTGCTTCATTCTGGATATGATTTAGATGTTCCTGCTGCTCAAATTAATAGATTTTGTTCATCTGGTTTAGAAGCAGTTAATTTAGCTGCAGCCAAAATTAGATCGGGTTGGGAAGATTTAATTATTGCAGGAGGACTAGAAAGTATGAGTCGAGTTCCACTTGGTTCGGATGGAGGAGCAATGTTTTTAGATCCTTTAGTAAGCACAAGGATTGGATATATCCCACAAGGAATTAGTGCAGATTTGATTGCTACGTTGGAAGGCTTTTCAAGAAAAGATGTTGACGAAGTTGCCGTTCAATCTCAAAAACGTGCTGCTATCGCACAAGCTGAAAAACGATTTGACAACTCCTTAATTCCAGTTAAAGATCAGAACGGAATCATCATGTTATTAAAAGATGAATTCGTCAGACCAAGGACTTCGCTAGAAGGTTTAGCAGATCTAAATCCAGCATTTGAAAAAATGGGAAATTCGGGTTTTGATCGAGTCGCCTTGCATAAATATTTTCAGTTAGAAAAAATAAATCATGTCCATCACGCTGGAAATTCTTCAGGAATTGTAGATGGTGCAGCACTAGTTTTGGTTGGATCAAAAAACAAAGGAAAAGCATTAAATCTTAAACCTCGAGCAAAAATTATTTCAACTGCCCTAGTCGGTTTAGACCCTACCATTATGCTCACCGGTCCTGCTCCTGCTAGTCAAAAAGCCCTAAAAAAAGCAGGAATGAATATTAAGGATATTGATTTGATCGAAGTCAACGAAGCATTTGCTTCAGTAGTTTTAAAATTTATGAAAGACATGCGAATCAATGATTTTGATAAAATAAATGTGAATGGTGGTTCGATTGCGTTAGGCCATCCGATTGGAGCAACTGGTTCTATTTTACTAGGCACGTGCTTAGATGAATTGGAACGGCAAGATTTACAAACAGGTCTAATCACTTTATGTATCGGAGGAGGAATGGGAATAGCAACTGTCATAGAACGCGTGTAACCTGTAAGACAACTTGGAGGAATGTCTTCTCTCTTTCAAGGATTATCCAGACCAGAATAATTACCTCATAAAACAATTCTGGAGAATCGCATTACTTTTCTATTTTTGCAAAAAAAAACAATTCATGACCAATAAAGAAATCGCTAATAAATTCCAAGAACTCGCCAGCCTGATGGAATTGCATGGTGAAAATAAATTCAAAATCCGATCCTACTCTAGCGCATACATAACTCTAAGAAAACAATCAGAACCATTAGAAGAAATGTCTGATGAAGAGATTGGAGCAATCAAAGGTGTAGGAAAAGCCATCAGCGGAAAAATCCGAGAACTCATTGAAAGTGGTGAAATGGAAACTATGAAAAAATACCAAGAGATCACACCTCAAGGGATTCAAGACATGCTAAAAATCAAGGGATTTGGACCAAAAAAAATTAGCGTTATTTGGAAGGAACTAGAAGTCGAAAGTGTTGGAGAATTACTTTATGCCTGCAATGAAAATCGGTTAGTAGAGCTAAACGGTTTTGGTCAGAAGACTCAAGCAGACTTAAAAAACAAATTAGAATACTTCCTAGTTTCAAAAAATAAATTCCACTATGCATCTTTAGAAAAAGATGCAAATGTACTGTTAGAAAAAATGCAAAAAGCATTACCGGATGCTCAAGTAAGTTGGGTTGGAGAAATGAGAAGAGCTTGCCCAATAGTAAATGTCATGGAATTCTTAATCGCTACAGATAAATCCATTGATTCAATTTTCGAAGAAGATTTCTTAATTCTTGAGACAAAAGAAGCTAATCATTTTACTGCTAAAAATGAGAATGAAAAACCAGTTACGATTTTTACTTGCTCTAAAAATGAATATGGTTCCAAACTTTTCCGATACTCCTCTAGCGATGAATTTTTAAAAGCATTTATCAAAAATAATAAAGGTTTAGATTTTAAAGGGCTACAAAAGGAAGAAGAAGTTTTTGAAAAAGCAAACCTTCCATTTATCGTTCCAGAGTTAAGAGAATCGGCTGAAGTTTTGGATTTAGCCAAAACCAATCAACTTCCTAACTTAATTGAAGAATCTGATATTAAAGGTGTCATCCATTCTCACTCAACTTATAGTGATGGAATTAACACCCTTCGAGAAATGGCTGAATATTCTAAAAAATTAGGATATGATTATCTTGGAATTACTGATCACTCTCAAGCTGCTTTCTATGCCAATGGTTTAAAAGAAGATCGAGTCATGAAACAATTTGCAGAGATTGATGTTCTCAATGAAGAATTGGCACCATTTAAGATATTCAAAGGTATAGAATCTGATATTCTAAATGATGGTTCCTTAGATTATCCAACCGATGTTCTTCGACAATTTGATTTTATCATTGCTTCTGTCCATTCAAATTTAAAAATGGATAAAGAAAAAGCAACTAATCGTTTGTTAAAAGCTATTGAGAATAGATATACCACTATTTTAGGTCATCCTACTGGACGGTTATTACTTTCTAGAACAGGCTATCCAATCGATCATAAAAAGATTATTGATGCTTGTGCAACATACGGAGTTGCTATTGAATTGAACTCTAATCCTTACAGATTGGATCTTGATTGGACTTGGATTCCATATGCTTTAGAAAAAGGAGTTTTAATCTCCATAAATCCTGACGCACATAGTACAGGTGGGATTCATGATATACATTTTGGCGTTTTACCAGCTAGAAAAGGCAGATTAACTAAAGAAATGTGCCTAAATGCAAAGTCGGTGGAAGAATTTGCTCAATTTATTTCAATTTAGATTCTCCCTGAATTCAGAAAATAGATAGCTTATGTTATCTATAAATTAAAATAATTACATTAATAACAAGTCGTTAACAGCCTGTTAACAAGCCCTTTTTGTAGGAATTAATAAATTTGTATCATTGAAAGGAAAAAACAGATAATGTTATTTTTTTTCATAATTTATATGGTAAGTTTTTTGTGGTATTTCTTAATTGAAAAAAAACAATTAATTTTGCACCGCATTCTTAAATATTTTAATTTTTCTTTTAAACAATTTGTAATCAAAAAAAAAAATAATGGAAAATTCTAAACAAATTCAAATCGGTTTATTAGCTCTAGTTGCTATTCTTTTAGGATTAAATTTAACTGGCGCTCTTGATGGTTTATTTGGTAACTCAGCTGATGAAACTTCAGTAAGAGATGCTGCTCGTGCTAATGTAACAAGCAACACTACTGCCCCAGCTCCTGCAAATACTCCAGCGGCGACACCAGCTGTTGAGGTTCCTACTGGACCAACTACAACTATTGAATTCGAAGAAAAAGAATTCGATTTTGGAACAATCGATGAAGGTGAGAAAGTATCTCACACATACAAATTTACAAACACAGGTAGCGAGCCTTTAATCATCAAAGATGCTAAAGGAAGTTGTGGATGTACTGTTCCTTCTTGGCCAAAAGAGCCTGTAGCTCCTGGAGCAACTGGTGAAATGTTAGTTGAGTTTAACTCTAAAGGTAAATCAGGTTCTCAAAACAAACGAGTAACTATTACTGCTAATACTAACCCAGGTCAGACTTTCATCAACATTAAAGGTGAAGTAAATAAAGCTGCAACTGCTGCTAAACCAGTTCAATAATCAGTTTTAAATTTTTATATAAAAAACCTGATGTGATTAATTTCACATCAGGTTTTTTTTGAAAAGGAGTCAGAAGAGAGCTTAGTCGATGACCCTGACCAAGAGCGCATCGATCATGCTCTCTCTTGACTCCTTTTTTCTAAAAAAACTTATCAATAAATCCTTCCATATTCAATATATCTAAATTACCTTTGTATCCCGTAATTAAATAAAAAAGATACATGAGTAAATTCATATTTGTTACGGGTGGAGTATCCTCTTCTTTAGGGAAAGGAATCATCGCAGCCTCCCTCGCTAAACTTCTTCAAGCACGCGGTTTTTCAGTTACAATACAAAAGTTTGATCCTTATCTGAATGTCGATCCAGGCACTCTCAATCCTTATGAACATGGGGAATGTTACGTGACCGATGATGGTGCTGAAACTGATTTAGATTTAGGACATTATGAGAGATTTCTTAATACTCCAACCTCTCAAGCAAATAATGTAACTACAGGTCGAATATATCAATCTGTAATTAACAGAGAACGAGCAGGTGATTATTTAGGGAAAACGGTTCAAGTTGTTCCTCACATTACTAATGAAATAAAACGGCGGGCAAAATTATTAGGACAAAGCAATGAGTTTGACATCGTCATTACTGAGTTAGGTGGAACAGTTGGTGATATTGAATCACTACCCTACTTGGAAGCTTTGCGGCAGTTGCGTTGGGAGTTGGGAGCTGATAATTGTTTGGTAATTCATTTGACTTTGATTCCATATTTGAGTGCGGCTAAGGAATTAAAAACCAAGCCAACTCAACACTCTGTAAAAGAACTTTTAAAGACTGGAATCCAACCTGACATTTTAGTATGTCGTTGTGAAAAACCAATAAATATGGAAATTCGAAGAAAATTAGCATTGTTCTGCAATGTAGAAATTTCTTCAGTAATCGAAGCGATTGATGCAGGAACAATTTATGATGTTCCATTATTGATGCACAAAGAAAATTTAGATTCTACGGTCATTTCAAAGCTACGTCTTCCAAATAGGCGTGAACCAGAATTGAAAAAATGGAAAGATTTTTTAGCTCGCCTAAAATCGCCTTTACATGAAGTAACAATTGGCTTGGTTGGAAAATATAATGAATTGCAAGATGCTTATAAATCAATTCACGAATCATTTGTTCATGCAGGTGCAGAAAATGAATGTAAAGTAAATGTTATTCCTATTCATTCTGAACAATTGGAAGGTGATAATAATTCGGTACGAAGGCATTTAGATGGTTTGGATGGAGTTTTAGTAGCACCAGGATTTGGGGAAAGAGGAATTGCAGGTAAATTAGAATCGATCAAATACATTCGTGAAAACAATATTCCTTTCTTTGGGATTTGTCTTGGAATGCAATGTGCGGTAGTCGAATTTGCTAAAAATGTTATGAAGCTAAAAGGTGCATCATCTGCAGAAGTGAATCCTAATAGCGTCAATCCTGTCATTGATTTAATGCCTGACCAAAAGAATATCAAAAATAAGGGTGGAACAATGAGATTAGGTGCCTTTGATTGTAGATTGCGCCGTGGTTCTAAAGCATACGAAGCTTATAATAGTGATTTAATCAGCGAAAGACATCGTCATCGATATGAGTTTAATAATAAATATTTAGAACAAATTGAAGCTGCTGGATTAATTCCAACTGGTATTAATCCAGAAACTGGATTAGTTGAAATAGTTGAATTAAAAGACCATCCTTATTTTGTAGGTGTACAATTCCATCCAGAATTAAAAAGTACGGTAGAAAACCCACATCCTCTTTTTGTGTCTTTTGTCAAAGCTTGTATGAAAACAAAGAGGAAATAGATTTTCCAATTCTAAATTATGAGAAAATTAAAGTTACAAGAACTCAATCGAGTCGATAATGACACCTATAAAAAACAGCCTAAAACACCTTTGGTTTTAGTGCTTGACAATATTCGGTCTGGCTTAAATGTGGGTTCTGCTTTCAGAACTTCTGATGGTTTTGGTTTAGAGAAAATCTATCTCTGTGGAATCACAGCAACTCCTCCTCATAAGGAAA
This sequence comes from uncultured Saprospiraceae bacterium, assembly GCA_905480595.1. GTDB lineage: Bacteria > Bacteroidota > Bacteroidia > Chitinophagales > Saprospiraceae > CAJQQY01. Next base: position 6,170 of record CAJQQY010000426.1, read on the forward strand.
TTTTAAAAACGGCAATTGGTGCTTCTGAATCAGTTGCTTGGGAGTATTCTGAAACTACACTTGAAACTATCTTGAATTTAAAAAAACAAGGCTTCCAAATCGTAGCCATTGAACAAGTCGATCAACGAACTTGGCTTCAAGATTTCAAGATGGATTTTGGAAAAAAATACGCCCTTGTTTTTGGAAATGAAGTAGATGGAGTGAGTGAAGAAATATTGCCACATCTAGATGCTTGTATTGAAATTCCTCAGATGGGGACAAAACACTCTTTAAATATTTCTGTCTGTGTAGGAATTGTGGTTTGGGATTTTTTCAAAAAGATAAAATACGAGTAGTAAACTAGTGAATTACTTACAAGCGGAGATTAGTGTCACCTTGAGAGTACAAATTAGTGCAAAATAAACTTGTAACTATTAACCGGTGATTTCAAAATATACATTCCTTTCTGCCAATCACTAACTTCTAATTCTAATTCAGTTTTCAAGCTTCCTTCCCAAACTATTTTCCCTGTAAAATCAAAAATTTGAATTTCACTATTCAAATCATCTGTTTTTGAAAATGAAATCCAATCATTTGCAGGATTTGGAAAAACTAAAATCTTGGGTTTTTCTATTAGGTCTTCAATTTTTTCTCCCCCTTCACGAGCATTTTCTAAATCCCCAAAAGCATTACTATTTTCAACATAATTTTTGTAATCAGTATATCGATACCATTGATAGCCTTCTATATTAATATGATTTTTCCAACTCCCTGAATCTGAATCAAAACCATTTTGTCCAAACCACCAAGTTTCAATTGCCTGCTCTTGAGAGTTTTCTAAAAGCCAAGGTCCCATATGATAGGATCGCGAGGAAAAAACTGGGATAACATTTAATATTCCAATTTCAGGAGCAAGTTCTTCGAGTCGATATTTTTTAAAATTATAAATACTATTTCCATTATTGTAAACATCTGATTTCCTATAATAATGAACGAGTGCTCGATCAAGTGTATTCCCTATCAAATCACATTCACTTAGTGTAGGATTTCCAATATAAGTTTCGGATTTCACATTGATTTGATTCGATAAATCTTCTAATTGAAGTAATTCTTTATAATAAAAATCAAATGCTCCAACTTTCGTACATGGGTATCCATTTTTTTCGAGGTAAGTTTTACAATAATATCCTGAAACTAAGTTCTTATTCCAAAATTCAAATTCCATATGAAAAACATCAATTTTCTGATTTGGATTATGATTAACTATTTCATTATACAAAATCATTTTATCATAGGAAGTCAACTTTTCTCCTACGGCACCTACCTCATTAATTCCATATTGAGTTTTAGCTTTTTCTATAAATTCAATTAAAGGAGTTGCCGTATCCTCATTTGTGATGTCAAACATTTGAGTCTGAATATGATGTAGGTTGTACAATAACAAATAATTAAATCCTTCGTTTTGAACAAAGGATAACATTTCATCTTCAGCAACTTGATTGCCAATGATTTCTTTAAAATTGTTAATGTAAATTCCTCGAGTATTATTTTGAAATTGAGCTTGGAGAGAAGAAAGAGTAAAAATCAAAAAGAATAAAATTGTTTTGAATTTAAAATTCATATTTATTAGGTTTGGTTTTGGAATTAAATAATTCTAATTCCTTAAATTACGTCAATTAAAAAAAAGAATCCTTATACACAATATTAAGTGTGACAATAATCAAATTAATATAAATTATTTTATAATGTTTAAAATATTAATACGTAATTAAATCAACCAATCTTTTTACCTTTGTGAACATTTAAAAAATTCTATTTCTTAATAAAAATTAAATCATTACATTATGAAAACGTCAATAAAAATTTTCTTGTTTTTAGGTTTAGGGATAATAATGACATCCTGCGTTAGCAAAAAAAAGATGGCAGCTCTTCAATCTGAATATGATGTGGCTAATCAACAATTAGGGGAATGCGGAGAAAATCTAAATGAATATATGGCAAGACTTTCAGCTTGTAAGCAAGAAAATGAAAAACTAAAAGGTCAAGTTCAAACTGCAATAAGTAATTTATCATTAAGAGAAGAACAAATCGAAGATCTAAAAGATCAAATTAATGATGTACGAGTGTTGCGAGACAAACAACTTTCTCAAGTAGACGATTTGACTACTCTTTCTCAATCAGCAAGTGAAAATATTAAAGAGACACTAGCTCAATTAGAGACAAAAGATAAATACATTAATCTACTCCAAGCTGCTAAAACTAGAGCGGATTCAATCAATCTCGCTTTAGCCGTTAACTTAAAGAGCGTTTTGAAATCTGGAATTGAAGATAATGATGTTGAAGTAAAAGTGGATAAAACTGTTGTATTTATTAACCTTTCTGACAAAATGTTATTTACAAGTGGAAGTTCAAATTTAACTCCTAGAGCAAAAGAAGTCTTGGGGAAAATAGCTCAAATTATAGAGTCTCGACCAGGTTTGGAAGTAATGGTTGAAGGTTACACAGATAGTCAGCCAATCAAAACTGATTGTATCTCAGACAACTGGGACTTGAGTGTTAAACGTTCGACTTCAGTTGTAAGAGTTTTGCAAACTAATTACGGAATTGATCCGAATAGATTAATTGCGGCAGGCCGTGGAGAATACAATGCTCTTGAAAGCAATGAAACTGCAGCAGGAAGATCAATTAACAGAAGAACTCGTATTATTATTTTACCAAAATTAGATCAGTTCTATGATTTATTAAATCCGAATATGGTTAATAAATAATTAAAAAGATGTTTGACATTCTTTAAAAAAAGAAAAAAAAGCACTTCTGATTTTAAAAATCTGGAAGTGCTTTTTTTTATTTTTTATCAAATGAAATCACTTCCGGTGAGTAGCCCATACTTTCTAAGAATTTTTTGAGCGCATGTCCTGTTCCTGCATCCCAAGTTTTCACTTGTTGAAAAGGGACAATTTTCACATCATCTATTTCTGGATCATTTAACTCAACTTCCCCATCTGAATAAACATGATAAGCCATTATAATTTGGTTCATTTTCTTGAAGGAATAATGTCCTAAAAATCCTCTAATTTCTGCATCCAACCCAACTTCTTCTTTGACTTCACGAAGTACAGCAATTTCTGGATGTTCATGTTTTTCCAAAAATCCAGTCACTAAAGCAAATATTTTGGGAGGCCAAGCAGCATTGTGTGCCAATAAAACATTTCCATCTTTATATTCAATTACCGCAGCTACAACTGGTGTTGGATTTTCATAATGAACAAAAGAACATTCCTCACTTACACACACAACATATCCTTCAGATCCCAGAGACAAATCGCCTTTGCAAGTTGGACAAAAATTGAATTTCATAATCGTTTATTTTGGATTGTAAGGTAGAATAAACCTTAGAGGAAAATAAATAGTTGATTAAAAAAATTATACCAACACTTTTCACTTTCTATTTTTTAAATTTGTAAAAATTATTTCAAAACGAAATTGATCAAATGGTAAATACTTCAACCATCGAAACTATTGCTAAGCAACTTCGAAATGCTAGCCAAACTCACGAACTGATTCCTCCTATAAGAGAAATAATTGGTGTAGAAGATTTGGATACTGCCTACCAAATTCAAACTCAAAATATTAATATTAGAGTTGCAGCTGGTGCTAGAATCGTAGGGCGGAAAATTGGATTGACCAATAAAATTATACAAAAACAACTAGGTGTCGATCAACCCGATTTTGGGGCTCTTCTAAATACCATGGAAGTTTTGAATGGCGATGAAATTCCTTGGAATGAACTACATCAGCCAAAAGCAGAAGCTGAAATTGCATTTATTTTGGGAAAAGATATTACTAATCCAACTATCACTACTCACGAATTAATTTCGTCAATTGACTATGCATTGCCATGTATAGAAATAGTTGGAAGTCGTGTCGAAAACTGGAATATTAAAATCACAGATACTATTGCAGATAATGCATCAGCGAGTCATT
>CAJQQY010000427.1 GCA_905480595.1 uncultured Saprospiraceae bacterium
AGATAAGACGTAATTTAATTGTTTTTGTGTAATGTATTATTAATCAACTATATACACATATTTATCAATTGTGAAAATAAATTGTTACAAAAACATAACTAATTGATAATCAATTAGTTTTAACTCTTGATTGGCATATGATAGATACGATATAGTATTAGATAATTAAACTTTAAAATATGATTTTCAATGCATTAATTATGCAAGCAGTTGTGCTTGCTATAATAGGGGAAGATTATGTCTCTATTTAGAGTAGATTGACAATAATATCTTCTTTGGCACAGGAAATCTATTTTTCTTGTGCCATTTTTTTTAGTCTCTTTTCTATCCAAAATTCATTTGATATTAATCTTTTATCATCCTTAAATTTACGAATTTCAGAATAGGTATTACCTTTCCAAAGCATTTCAATAATAGTAATTAAATTTTTAATTGCCTCAAAACTATTATTACCGATATCACCATTTTTATGCCTTTCCCTAAAAAAAGCTCTAGTGCTATTTAACTCAATTGAAAAATTTTGATGAGGAATTTTAAGGGAAGATAAACAACAAATTCTAGTTATTCTAACCCGGAGTTTAATATTCATATCCTTCAAAACCATCTTTTCATTCATAATATTTAGTGCAGCTTCATAATTATCTTGAGCAAAATACCATATAGCGAAAGCTACAATTCGTAACGTTTCAATCTGGTCTGTTTCTGTTATTGTTAACCATTCTTCGATGAAATCTGGTGATTCTGGAGCATTATCTGATTTACTTTTCGCCTCCACCATATTAAAAAATCGACTTTCAGATAATCTACCATTATTTAGCGAAATCCTTGATGTCAATCCAAAGTCAAATAAATCTATCATATCCTCTTTATAGGAAAATCTTTTTTGTTTAATAAAAGCATTGCAAGCATTAATCAATCTAAGTAAAATCACCTGCTGTAGTTCTGACGAATAAGCTTTTGTATTTTCTACTAAATCCTTTTTTAAAAACTCAAAACTACTTATACGACCATCAGAAACTAATTTTTCTAACTCCATTAAAAGTACTCGTAATGAATTAACATCTACTTTTTCCTCGAAGAGGATAATTTGATTAAATATTAGATGTAAATTCTCTGCTTCTGTCTCATAAAAAAGTTTTGATGATTGATAAAAACGGTCAAGGTAATGATAAGCCTCTTTCAAAAATTTAATCTTTCTGTCTTTAGATACTGTTTCTGAAAAATACTTTTGATGATACCATTGCATTATTTTTAAGTCTGTGTTTAGGTCGTAAATTTTTAATTTTTCTTTTTCTTTTTCTATTTCATTATGTAAGTCTTTATATGAACTATATAAACCTCTTTTTTTGTACAATTCTCCTAAAAGCAATTGTTGTTCAAACTTTCTTTCTTTATCTTTTTGGGTTTCTAACAATAAAAAAGATTCTAATTTAAGTTTGAGCTTAGATCGGCGACTTAAAAAATCTTTATCTGTTAAATCTTTGGCTATTCTTTTTTTCACTTCAGCTTTATCTAGTTTATTCGTTTCCCAATTTTTACGGCAATTTTTTAAATAATAAAATAAGGATAATTCAATAGCATTTTTTTTAAACTGCCAATTCAGGTATTTCCCACAACTCGTCCATTCTGAAGTGGTAAATGTTTTTAGGAGTTGTACGATTTTAGAGTCCCTCATAAAGCAATATTAGTGAATTTTCGGCAATTTTTTTTCTACCTTTCTTGAAAAACCTAAGGAGTTTTTATTACTTGTATGCTTTTTAAATTGTTTATAATCAATAATTTATAAGTTGAAAATTATTTTTTATGTGAAAAAAAATAACGGAAAATTGATTTAACCCTATTCTTTATTTTACCTGCCCTCCATTAATTTTATAAATCAAAAATTAGAAAATAAAGAGACAATCTCATTTTTAAAAACTTCAAATCCTAAAACATGAAAAGGCTAATATCAATTTCTTTCTTATTTGTTTTTCTATCTAAATTGAATGCTAATAACAATGATTTGTTCATAAAGTTAGATACCACAATATTAAATCAACAATCTACTACCAATGGTTTTTCATTTTTTGAAAACATATTCTTTATTGATAATAAAGCTTATGATATTAGGACACTTAGAAAAGTTAATTCTGAAGTGACGCCTGGTTACATTTATAAATTTAAGAATTCAAAAACTTTAGGAATCTATTCCAGAAATAAGGTTTCATTTTTTAAGAATGATGGCATGAAGTTAGGGGAAATACTTATGGGTAGAGGTCAAGAACCATCTCCCGATTTAAGCTACATTCTTTCAATTGAGGATAGAGATATTTGGAGACATGAAATAGAAGATTATAGAAAATTAGGAGCAAAAAAAAGGTTAACTCAATTAGGAGTATTTGAATCAATTCAATATGAAAATTGGTATGGAAAACACTTATTTCCTGTAGTCGAAGGAAGTGGGACTTATTCTTTAAATACCGAGACAGGTGAAATTCTTGAGTATAAAGGCCCATATCTTGGAAAACGGAAAAAATTTCGAGATTATAGTCATGAGAATTTATCTGGGGGTGGTAGATTTACTTTAAGTTTAGCTAATGAAAAGGATTTGTCTTTGTACGACTTTAAATTATTAAAAAGTAAATATTATGATAGCCCAGCTGGCGAATTTAGGATTTTGCCTTCAACTATGGCTTGGATTTCAAAGGATACTTTCTTTGTATTTGTAGATGATCCTAATAATAGGGGCTGGTATGGAGGATATAAAATGTTTTTTAAAGATGGTGAAATTTTCACTATAAATAGTTACCAATGGATTTTTCCAGAATTTAATAGAGGGAAGTTTGAACCTGAGCCATTCAATCGATATGAAGGGTTTGTCGGAGTGAGAGAAAACCGTTCAATATGTATCTCTCCAGGAGGTAAGTATTTAGTCTTTCCAAGAGGAGCTAGTGGTTACGGATCTGCTGTCGAGATATGTTTGCTCAATATGGAAACAAGTGAAGTTGAAAAAATATTTCCTAGAAAAGTGGATGTGAATCTCAATACTTATTCCTTTGAACAAGCCTCTAGTCTTTTCAATAATACTAGGGCTTTTTTTCGCTGGGTTTCGCCTACTAAGATTATTTATTCAACATCAGGAGATCTTTTAAATCAGGGTACTTGGATTTATGATGTAGAATCTAAAGAAGTATTAAAAATTTCATCATTTATTTCTGAAAAATTTTTGGTTTTTGAGGCATCTAATTTTATTCTTTTTAAAGCTAATGAAAGGTTGTATAGGGTTAATTCCGATGGTACTAATTTGGAAGAAATGGCAAGTATTGGAAAGGTTAATAAATATACTGAAATAGAAAAATTACTGAATTGATTTTAATTAGAAAGAATAGATGTTGAATTAAGGGACTTAGCAAATAAATAACCTACGCATTTGAGCTTGTCTTTTTTACCTCATACTGCGTTAAAAATACTCGCCAATGCCCTGCATTACCTGCGTTTTTGCCTTGTCTGAGATAAAAAATCCTACGTCAAATTTGCGTAGTTTATTTATTTCTAACTCCCTAATCAAAAAAGTTATTAGCAAACTTATTTTATACGCTTAATATGAGTAAATTTCATGTCTTTTGGTTCTACTTATTGGTAATTCAATTAACATTATTAGCATGTAATAATGACGGGACTCATTTCTCAACATCAGAGCTTAATGAGCTTTGTATAGTTATGAACAATTCTAGTAATAATGTTGTGAAAACTTTAGAATCTTATGGACTAGAGATGAGTTTACATAATGAGCCTTTTCCTGTTTTTGAATCTAGAAATCTTGGAATACTTTATCATACAGATGTAGAAATCTACGCTTTTGATTACCATGCTGAAGAGCCAGATAACAGTGTATTGTTATATGATAATATGGAAGAAGGGAAATCAATCTACTTAATTTCATTAGTTAATAGTGAGCGTAATTGGAGAAACCAAATCCAAGCAATCAAAGCAATGGACGGCGTACGAAGAAGTCCACAATCTATAATTAAGGGAAGAGATGCAGATAGAAGGTTAATATCAAAAATTACCCGCTTTAGTTTGGACTGTTTTGATGAGTTAGATGTAGATATTGAAGAATTTCTTGTTGGAAATGGTCGTATTGTGGCTTTTTCAATTAAAGGAGTGCATTTTCTTAAAAAAACTTCTACCCTAGATAATAGCCTTAATGGTTTTGTAATAATGATTGATCGTGGATTGCCTTATGAAGGTACGACCTTCAAACAAACTTATGAACAAAAGACATCAAAGGAATATAGTGCTTTCAAATTGATTCAAGATTTATTGAATTGCCAAAATGGAAATGAAGTGCTTAACATACTCAAATCTGATGATTTCTCATTAGGTGGATGCTTCAAGTCAAAAAGTAATAATATTAATTTGACCTTTAATTCTTATCCACATGTAATGCTATTAAATAGTGGAAAGTCTTTAGAATCCTGGATTTATATAGAGTTTCTTGACAAAGGAGGGAAGAAGGTTTCATTGGCAGTCTCGAGATGGAATAAGACAGATGCTATTATAGATAAAGACCTTTTAAAGAACGGTTATAGCATAGGAGAAAAGAAATTTGGAATGTCGTCAGAATATACAGTCTTTAGTCACCCTGAAAAGGAATATCCCGAAATAACAAAAACATTTAACAAGAATAAAACGAGGGCTAACATAAGTTATGAGGTGCAAATAAAATAATCTAACTGGTAATTTGCCAATACAATATTTTAACAAGATAGATGGCGATAGACTTACTCAATTTGGTAGAATTTCAAATATAAGTACAAACCACTAACTACCTAAAATACAAAAATAATCAATTATGAAAATGATAAAAATTCTTTTCTATTTTTTATTAATCATTTTCACTATTTCTTGTAGTGATAATAATCAAAAAAGTAGTGTATCCTACTATCCCATAACAGAACAAGAATTTTGGATGTGGACTAATCAAAGTTCAAGATATTATAAGTATTTATTCCAAGGAAAAAATGTTAAAGAAAATCAATTAAGTGAAGCTAAAAGAATTGAGTTAAAAGAATACACACCACAGTTAAAACAATTTTATAAAATAATTAATAAAGAATCTATTTCTACTGCCTTAGAATGCAACCTACTAACGCTTAGCGATTTTGAAGATTTATTAGGAGGGAATTCTAAGAGCCAATGGTTGCGAGATAAAGGTTTTTTTTTGTATGACATAATAACAGAGCCTTCAAGAAAAATTAAATCACATATAAATGTTCATGGATATGATGAATTATTCTACGGTAGATGTCGGCGAGAAAATCGGGAGCGATACAGCGATAAACATTATTTTAGACAAGTATTTCAAATACAAAATGCCTATGACGGTTCAATAGAATTCCATTATGATGAAAACCACTTAGCACAATGGAAAAGTATAGAGAATGAATTAAAAGAGAAAGGAGAAGTATTGGATTTGGTGAAAATATTTAAAAAAGAAAACAAGTCTAAAATTGATATAACTAAAGAAAATGAAAAAAAAGCTTTTCAACTAAGAAGGTTAAATCGATTTTATCTAAATAATTCCATAAAGAAAGCTTATAAATATAAGAATCAAAATTGGTATCACATAGCTACAATTGGTTGGTTTAAAGAAGAGTATTGGCAAGTTGAGCTAGACAATCATTACATTGGAATCTTGAATTAATGATGTTAATTTTAAATCCTCAAATAACTAAAAATGAAAGAATCCTCAAATTATTATAAACCTATAATAGCAACCTTTATTGGATTAATTTTCTTCTACATATTAGGATACCTTTCAAACCCAATAATGGATACATTATTTGAATTGAATTACAATTTATTCCAAGTCAATACAGATATGTTTAGGACAAAATCAGAGGCTGATGTACCTTATTACATACAAATTCCTTGGTTAGGATTTTGTCTACTTTGGTGTTTTCTAGCCTCTGTGATAGGAGTGATTTTTACAAAAACTAATAAAATCAAAGTAGGGGCAATTATCGGAGGGTTGTCATCTCTTAAATATGCAGGGGCAGCATTATTTGCTGTTGGTATGGGAACTGTGAGTTTACTATTACCGATACTAGCTTACTATCTTGGTAAAAGAGCAATAAAACCTGCATTAATTATAAAAAGTAAATTAAGTAAAGACTAAATTATGAATTCACTTACTAAAGCAATTTTATGGATTCTTTTCATTTTCTTTTGTTCTCAAATTTTCACTTATCTTTTTAGAGATTTTGATAACAGCTATCTTTTTGCGTTTACTCCTAAGGTTGAGCAGCAAGAACCAAAAGTGCTTTCTTTTTACGGCAAATTGGATGCTATTTCCTCTTATGTAATCCCTTATCTGGTTAGTGCCTATTTTGGCTTAAAATTTATAAAACGTACTAATTTAAGTATATCTATAAGCTTACTAATGATTTTAGCTATAGTAATGGCATTATCAGAAGAATATTCTTTGATAATTATTTTATTTCTATTGGTTGGGAGTGTATGGCTATGGCAATTTTATAGTAGAATTAAAATTGAATAAGAAACAGTAGTTATAACAAAATAAATGCATTGCTTATACATGCTAAATTTAAACCCTTCTAGTGAATTTTAGAAGGGTTTAAATTTAGCATGTATATAGCAAACTCTTCTCTACACTCCTTCCTGTATCTCCATCATCTCCTCATTCAACTTTGCCAACTTCTCTTCTAGATTGCTATACCGCCCAACCACAAACTGCGATTGTAAATCAGGATAACTATTCCGTAAATAATCCACCTTCGTCTTCCGTGTAGCTGTCAATACCCCATAATAGGCAATAACCAAAGAATTTAAAGCCGTCCGAACCGCCTTTTCTTATTTATAATTAATGCGTTCCAATGACTCAGGAACGATATTAATATCTGGCCACTTTATAAGTATTTTCTAAAGCAGGATTATTCAAGTGCAATTCAATTACAGTCGGCTCTTCAAAAAAGGTGTAGTCTTCATCTTCTGGATGCTTTTTAAAACCTGCCTCCATTTTAAATCGAATGACTATTGGGTCGCCATTAGTTTCTAGGAATGGATATTGTTGTCCAAGCTTTTTGGCGTTGTCTTGTAGGAATTCAAAGATTCTGAATTTCTGCTCGATACGCTCTTTTAGCCTAGGATTGTCCAAACTAAGAAAATAACCCCAGTCAAAAATACAAATCCAATCGTTTTCCCAACGACCTGTTTTATGATTTCTTGTCGCATAGAAGCCTCAAACCAATCTTCCTCTCCATCTTCATCAGGCTCTTCAGTCGTTTCATTCAACATGTCCATTACACTTCCTTCTGAGTCCGTTAGTTCCTTTAGTGGCTGCATGGTCTTTTCTAGCATTTCTTGCGTCCAAGGTGAGTGCTTCATGACACCCGAAAAATTAAGAGGTGTATTGAAAATGAGTATCATCAAGCCACCAATAAATTGCCAAATCCAAGTTAGAAATCCTGCTATCCAAAATAGACCAAATGCAGTTTTTAATTCAGTT
>CAJQQY010000428.1 GCA_905480595.1 uncultured Saprospiraceae bacterium
TATTTTTTATCGATTGCATCAAAAGCTGCTTTGATGTAAGATTCTTTAACTTCTACCAAAGGTTGAACTACTCGTTGTTTGATGACCAAAGATGATTTTCTTAGCGTTTTATTGATTTGCTTATTTCGATAATAATTCGACATCATAAAATCACCATAAATTACTTCCTTATCCACTCCCAACATGGCAAGTACCAACCCTGTTCCCAAACCAGTCCTATCTTTCCCTGCCGTACAATGATATAATAAAGGAGCATTTTCTTCTTCAGCAACCAAATCCAAAAAAGGTTGATATTGAAAAGCAAAAGTATCCACGAATTGTCGCATAACGTCAGCTACAAATTTTTCACTATCAAACGTATCTTGATCTGCGCTACGGACTTGCTTCTTGAGTTGAGCTTGCATATTTCCACTTCGATCTCCAATTGGAGTTCGAACCCTTTTCACTTCACGATTGGTAGGAAAACGAGTCTTATCTTTCTCCACTTCGATATCATCTCGAAAGTCGACAACCGTATTAATACCTAGAGTATTAAAGTAATCTATATCTTTATCTGACAAGCTATTGAGTTTCCCAGATCGGTAAATTTTTCCCCATTTAACTACTCTTCCATCTTTGGTTGGAATACCTCCGAGGTCTCGAAAGTTGGACGCATTCTCCATAGGAATTAATCGCTCTGCGGCAATGAAACGTTCGCCTTTAGTATTTTCGAAACCAAAGAAAAAACGGATCGCGAAATTGTAATTTTTCAAAAGAAGAGAACTTTTAGAAACTGTTCTGACTGGTTTATCCCAATTGATTGTTTCTAATGACATGCCTTGATAAATAGTAAAAGTATCTGGCGTCGTAAACTGAAAAAGGTAGTCTCCATTGTTCATTCGATCTACATAAACTTTCTCGACAAGGGTGCGATCAGGAAGTGCCACTTTTTTAAATCGAAATAAACAACCATAGGAAGTTAGGATAACTATGATTAATAAAATTCCGCTGATGATTGTATTTAATTTCATTTTCATTTTTTTTTATTCTTAAAGTCGCACGAATCGATACCTTTTATTTTCGCATAAATATACTCTCCAATGTTGAAAAAACTAACTTTAATGATCGCAACATTATTGCAACAAATTAGACAATTTTGAGCAATCTACATTTTATATGTCCAATACTCAATTGTTCATAAAAAAAATGCTCCCACATCTAATTGATGTGGGAGCATTTTAAGCCTTTTAGTTTATTTTGATTAGAATTCTTCTTTTAATTCTTTTTCAATTTTATCTAATCGAGATTTTGTTCCACTTTTAAAACTATCCCAATTATCTGCAACTTGATTTCCTAGCTTATTTATTTCATCTCGTAATCCATTCCCCTCTTTTTCTAATTTTTCAATTTGCCTTTTGATACCTTCTTTTGTATCACCTCCAGCATCTGCTAAACTTTCACGAAGTTCTTTAATTTTGTTTTCGATATTTTCAGCAGCATCTTCCATATCTTCTTTCAACTCTTCTCTATCGCTTCGGAATACATCTCCAATTTCCTCTGTGGCATTTTCAATTTTATCCGCAGCTTCTTCAGTTTTAGATTTTTCTTCGCATGCTGTGAATGCTAAAAGTGCAAAAAATAATAAGGCTAAAAAATTCCAATTTAATTGTTTCATAATAAATGTGATTTTGTTTTTAATAATATTAAATAATCTATTTCCTCTAGAAAGGACAAAGGGGAGAAATGTTCAGGTTGGAAGCAAAAAGATAAAACGTAATGAAATTTTACTACGCCTTATCTGGGATATCACCCTTACTTTTTTTGATTATTGATGAGCAGTATTTATTCCCACTTCTGGCATTTTATCTTTTTCTATTTCTTTGTATTCAACGTTTATAGCGTATTCTGTAGCGAGTACTTTTTCTCCTTTTAATTTTTTATAGACAAAAGTAAAGACTGCTCCATACATCACAATTAGGGATGCATAAAAGACCCAAACCATTATGACCATTACACTTCCCGCAGCATCGTAGAGTCCTGCCACATTGCTATTTCCAATATAAAAACTAATGGCATATTTTCCTCCTACAAATAAAATACTTGTGATGATGGCTCCAAACCAAGTGTCTCTCCATTCCAATTTTGCGTCAGGTAAAAACCGAAACATCATCGCAAACAATAAAGTGATAATAAAAAAAGGAAGCACAATAGAAGTAAAGAGTGAAAAAACTTCAGAGACGAAACCAATTTTTTCTTCCACATATTTTCCAAAAGTTTCGAGGAATGCATTCACCGCCAAGGAGACTAATAAAATAAAAGCTATTCCAATTAATAATGCAAATGAGAGCACTCGATCTTTGATTAATTTTAAAATCCCCCATCCATTGGGTTTGGGTTTCACTCTGAAAATTTTATTTAAAGCATTTTGAAAAGTAACGAAAACAGTAGTCGATGTAAATATTAATATTGCACCTCCTAGCATGGTCGCCCACAAGGTTGGCTCAAATACATCCAATTTTTCGATGGTCAACAAAAGTTGTTGTGCACCATCTTTTCCAACTAGTTCCCCGATTTGTGAAAACAATGCATCCTTTACCGTAGCCTCGTCATAAAACCAAGTTGTGGTAAAAAGAATAATTAACAACATCGGAGGAAGAGAAAAAATCGTGTAGTAAGATAAAGCCGCAGCATGAGTAAAAATATCATCTTCGCTAAACTTGGAAAAACTTTGTTTTAAAACTTCCCAATAAAAAGATAGCAATTTTGACTTTTTAAAAACTGATTTCATTATGCGACTGATTTTAATTTATTTGTATTTGGTGATTGTATCGGATCTTCGTTAGTTATATTTTCTAACTTTTCTTTTTGCATTTTCATGAAGTAGGTCTGGAGTAAATCCAAACCAATTGGCAATAATTTTCTCCAAATATCTGCATTGGTAGATGATTCGGTTTTTTCTACTTCGGAGCTTGTCATTTTTTGAGTTACAGCAACGCCTACCCCTAGTGCTCCAGCCGGCAACGCTACATTTTTCAATAAAAAAGTTTTGAGTTGTTTCCGATTAGTTCCAAAGTTTTGGGCAAACTCCTGTTTCGTGACCTCCATTATCATTTCCAATTTCCTTTGTTCTTTTTCGAGCGCTTCAAGCGAAGTGATTTTATTTTTCATGATATTTTATTTTTATGATGGATGATTCTTTTTTTATAACATTACATTTACAAAATTATCAATCCAACATTCCTCTGATTACAAGTGATAAAATAGGATTGGTAATTATCTCTTTTTTGAAAAAATAAATCAACAACACAGCTAAAGTATAAATGCCAGTTACGATCAAAAATGCCAAACCATAAGATTCTAAAATTGCTCCCAAATATAAACCTCCGGCAATGGATAGGAACATGATGACCATCATCCCTAGGAAGCCCATAACTGCAACAGTTGCCAAATTTGAAGTAGTCTTAGCTAACCTCTTCGACGTTTCTAATCGATAGAAATCCATTTTTTGTTCCATATAAATCTTTCCATATTCTAGGGTTTCTCCAGCGGAGGAGAGTAATTCTTCGGTTCTCATATTTTGAATTTTTAACGTAAAAGGTGAGGAGGATAAAATTTCAGGAACTTGCTTATTTAATTAAAATTAATAAGTAAGTTCCTGAATATTAAACTATATATAAAACATTGTTTCGAAGAATGAGAACAAAATTTTGCCGTCATTCTTAGAATATTCTAGGCTTGTCCGTTCTCCACGATATCGGTGACTGTTCTCGCCTTTTTACTGATTCGTGCGCGAGCTTTTTCTGCCCCACTTTTAAAATCATCCTGGGCTTCTTCCGCTAATTTTTCAGCAATATTTGATGTTGATACAATTTTAGATTTTGCTGTTTCGGCTATTTCGCTAGCCCATGTTTTTGCATTTTCAGTAGCCATATCTACTTTTTCAGAAATCAATTCTGAATTTTCTTTTAATGTTTGTTTTACATCAGCTTGTAATTTTTTCATTTGCTTCTTAGACTTTTTTTGAAATTCTTTTCCTTCATCAGAAGCTAAAAAATATCCAGCTACTCCTCCAGCAATCATTCCAATTCCAAGTCCAACTAATACCTTATTTCCGTCTTTCATTATTTATTTAAAATTTTATAGGTTAAAAAATATTTGTTTCTAAGTCTTTATTATTTTTATTGTTGTAATCTTATTGTTATAAGAAATTATTCTGCTTCTACTTTTACTCCATTTTTCTATTTTCCATTTATTTTCATTTTTTGAGGAGGATAAATATCGTCTACTCTTACTCCTCCTACGACACCGAAATCCAAAGTTGTAATCGGGAATGGAATGGTAATATTATTTTGATCAAATGCTTTTTTCAATGCTTTGATTGCGGTGTGTCTCGCCATGAAGTAGTCAGCTTGCGAAACGATATTTTTCCAAAATCTAATTCTAAAATTGATAGAACTTCCACCAAATTCAGTATAAAAAAATTCAATCGGTTTTGATTCTCGAAAATCTAAACCACTATTTTTTATAGCATTGATAGCTATCTCTTCTACTTTTTCTAAATCATCTCCATACGCTACACCACAGTCCAGCTCGATTCTTCGCCGACCATTATGTGAGAAGTTTTTTAAAGGATTTTGCAATACTTCTTTGTTCGGGATGATAACTTCCTGACCATCAAGTTGTGCCACTATAGTTGAACGTAAGGTGATCTTTGAGATCTTCCCGAAGAAACCATTTGTCTCAATCAAATCTCCCACTTGATAATAATCCTTTACACTCATCAAAACTCCTGAGAATAAATTGATCAAAGGATCTTGTAATGCTAAACCTACGGCCAAACCAATCACTCCTGCTGTTCCTAACAATGCAGTTACGGCTTCACTTAGATTCAAAATATTCAGTACAACGAAAAGTGAAACAATCATAAATATCGCCACCGCAACATTTGAAATCACTCCTACAACTGTCTGATTTTTAGTTGTTCTATAAAGTGCTTTACAAATTAGTTTTTTCAAATATCTAGATAAAAAGATTGAAATACCCAGTACTATCGCTGCAAGAATAATATTAGGCAAGGCAAGCACGACTTCATTAATCCACCCTGCGAGTTTTTCATATAAATTAGAAATTGAATTACTAAATTGTTGTATCATAAATTTTTGATTTTAAATTATTTGTTAGGATTGTATTTCCGATTTTTCACTAGAACGGGCGAGTATTCAATATGTTCAACGGTTAATAAAAACGCTTGGGTAATTTTGAAATATTACAATTAAAAACGGTTTTACTTTCCAACGCGGAAAAGTAGGCAATGAAATTATTTAAGAAGGAAAACTATTTTTTTATGGAGATAAAAACGAAATGAATAAAACGTCTAAAACGTAACTAGGCAAAAAACAATAACAATACATTTACATTTATAAATAAAGCCCATGTTTAAGATTTTAAACATGGGCTTTATTTTTTATTCTTTATTCTTTATTCTTTAAAAGAAGAATCCAACAGACGCTTGTACATTAAAATGCTTAGAAGCAGGTTGGATCGACACAGTTCCGATTTGAGTTTCTTTTTCATATTCTTTTAATCCTTGAGTAAATCGAAGATCCACAACTGCATTACCCAGACTTAGTCCTAAGCCAATTGCATATCCCAAATCAAAATCTTCGAAATCTTCTCGTTCAACTTCATACGTTTGATCAACCCCAAAAATAGCATTTTCATACTTCACATTAGCCCCTAACAAATAGGAAAACTGTGGTCCAAATTGAATAAGTAGCGGAATATCAAAAGGTTCTAGAACTACTAAAACGGGAATATCCACATAGTCTAAATTTGAGGTTACATCAGCCCCAAAGTATTTATACTTTGAACCTTTGCGAACAAAAAGTGCCTCTGGCTGAATGGCAAAAGTCTCACTCAGTTTTAGTTTTATCATAACTCCAGCTTGGAAACCTATTTTTGCTTCAAGGTCTTCCACCTCATTATCATCTGTTGTAATATTGGAAAAGTTAGGTCCTGCTTTTATTCCAAATTGGCCAAAAGCAATTGTTGTTGTTATTGAAAAGAGTATTATTAACATTAAATATCTCATAAGATTTCTGATTTTTTTTACCTATTAAATTTTCTTTTTTGTCAATGCACTTATCTTGAATCAGGTTGGTGTTTAGCGTCCTTGACGAATATCTTTAGCTTTTATCAATTGACTTTTTACTTTTTTTAATGCTCCATTAAATGCATTAAGAAATTGAGGTGCAATATCGGAAGCGAAAATAACCGGCCCAGGAACATGCAATTCTACTTCTGCTAAAATTGAGTTGGAAGTAGTTCCATCGTCTGTTTTAAAAAACACTTTCGCATTGGTTATTTTTCGATGATATTTCGATAATGCCTCTACTTGTTTTTTAATTTCTAATTCTTCTTCTCCTGTCATGGAAAAAGGAGCTTCAATTACTACATTCATAATATTTATTTTTTTAATGATAAATTATCCAAAAGGGATGATCATACAATATTGCCTAAAAATGGTGGATTTTTTCTAATTATTATAAAAAACCATATAGACAATTTTAGAATTTATGGATTAGCAGAAGAATTAAAATGATAGGTGGAAGTCTAGCAAGATCTGATTTGTGACTCAATTAAGAAATTGAACAAAATATTATTATGAAATTATTCTATTTCATTTTCTTGAAATGATTCTTTTATTTTTTCCCTAACCCTTTTGGCAGGTAAAAAACCTTTAATCAAATCAACTACTTCCCCCTCTTTTACCAATACGGTAGTGGGAACCGAATTAACTCCTAAAAATTTAGAAATATTATTTTGTTCTTCATGGTCTACTTTAAAAAATTGGATACCTGTGTTGAATTCTTGACTTAAACGTTTCATCATGTTATCCACTATTTCAGAGTTACCAGACCATTCTGCCCCAAAAACAAGAACTGATGGCTGCTGTTGAGCGACTACTACCTTTTCAAAAATTTGGGTCGTAATTTTTTTGTATGTAATTGGATATTCCAAAATATTAAAATTTATTCTGTTAATAAAATGAAATACAAACACCACCTTGAAATGATAAACTGTTCAATTACCTCTTAAGATAGTCACGTTTATCAACACCTAATTTTCTCATACGAGAGGTGAGCGTTTTATCATTCATTTTCAAAAGTTCAGCAGCTCCTAATTGTCCACTTACTTTTCCATTAGTCCTTTCTAATGCATCAATGATATGTTTTTTTTGCATCTCCATCATACTCAAAAATTTGGAAGATTTGATGTTCGTTTTTTTAGTTAGGGAAAAATCGAAATTCAAAACTTTACCTTTCGAAAGAATTACAGCTCGTTCTACTAGGTTCTCAAGTTCCCTAACATTTCCTAAAAAGTCATAGGCCATTAATTTGTTCAACGATCTGGGAGAAATTTCTAAAATTTCTTTATTTATTTTTTCAGAATACTTTTGGGCAAAATGTTTCACCAAAATTGGAATATCTTCTCGTCGTTCTCGAAGAGGAATATTATAAATCGGAAAAACATTTAACCGATAATATAAATCTTCTCTAAACCTACCTTTCTCAACTTCTTCTGCAAGGGCTCGATTGGTGGCTGCAATAATCCTTACATCAACATTTAAGAGTTGCGTTCCCCCTACTCTTTCTATTTCTCCTTCTTGCAGAACTCGCAGCAGTTTCGCTTGCAAATCCAAAGGCAATTCCCCGATTTCGTCTAAAAAAATAGTTCCTTTATCTGCTCGTTCAAATTTTCCAATTTTTTGTTGGTAGGCTCCTGTGAATGCTCCCTTTTCATGACCAAACAATTCACTTTCAATCAAGTTTTCAGGTAATGCTCCACAATTAACTTTTATCATTGGCAAATTTTCACGCTCACTTAATTGGTGAATTGCCCTTGCTAAAAGCTCCTTCCCTGTCCCAGTTTCTCCTAAAATCAAAACTGTCGCATCCGTATCTGCCACTTGTTCTACTTGACGCAATACTCGCTTATAGTTAGGATCGCGAGTAATGATATTACTAAAACTAAATTCAAGTTCAATTTTTTCTTTTAATGCAATATTTTCGGCAGCGGTTGCTTCCTGGAGAAATTGAATTTCATTAAATTGTTGAGCTATTTCATTCTCTCTTATTTTTCTTTCTGTAATGTCTCTAAGGATCGTAACGGAAAATTCTTCATCTGCAAATTTCACCATCGTGATGTTCATTTCACAGGAAATAATTTGACCGCTTTTTGTTTTCAACTCCCGATCCACACCATTTATTTTTGCTCCACCTTTAAGCTGTTCCCATCCTTTTTGAAATTTTTCTAAATTACTATTTTCAAAAAAATCAAACACTTTCATTTTTTGAATTTGAGAACGAGTGTATCCTACTTTTTCTTCAAAGGCACTATTAAAATATCTTAAAGAACCATCATCATTTGTCCAAAAGATCATTTCAATGGCTTGGTCAAGTGTATGCTTTGACATCACCGCCAATTCGTTCAAACTTTTTCGCTCAGAAATATCTCTTAAGATAGTTGATGAAAAGTATTTCCCATCCATCAGTATCATCGAAATAGTCATTTCAGCCGAAAATATTTCACCACTTTTGGTGACCATTTCACGATGTACATTATTATAGAATTTTTCCTTTTTCAGATTTTCCCATCCTTTTTTATAACGACTAATATTTCCATCATGGATAAAATCAAGCACACTCATCTTCTCAATTTCTTTCCTAGAATAGCCCATTCTTTTTACAAAAGCATCATTAAAATATTTAAATGCTCCATCTTCATCTGCCCAAAAAATAATATCGATTGCATTGTCTAAAGTAATTTTAGACATCTTAACTAATTCATCTATTCTCTTTTTTCTGGAAAGGTCTCTAACAAAAGCACAATTGAATTCCTTGCCCCGATATTTAATATAATTTGTGGTAACAGAAACGGGGATTTGCTTTCTATCTTTGGTAAAATGATTGGTCTCAAACTCAATACTTTTCTCTTCTTTAAGATTTTTCCAAAATACACTTGAATCACGATCTTCATCTTTATCAAGATAACTTACATGTTGTCCGATTAATTCTTCTTGGGAATAATTGAGTTTTTCGCAAGCTGTTTGATTAACATAAGTGATCGTTCCTTCATTCGAAATCCAATAAATCATGTCCCGTGCATAATCCATAGAATATTTCGTAAAATACATATCATCTGTACGCTTCGAAATATTATCTACATTTTGTAGTGTTCCATAAATTTTTATGGTTTCATCCTCTAAAACTACAGGGTGTGCATGCAGATTAAAATTCCTGAATTGGCCATTAACCTCAAAAGAATAATCAAATTCAAAAGGGATTCCTTTCTGAACGGCATCTGTTATTTTTTTATCATATTTTTTCAAATCCTCTTCTGAAAGTCCCTTCGTAATGATGTCTTGAAGTGTATCTTCGGTCACCTCGGTCTTGGCAGGAAGTTCTAATAAACGATACATTTCATCATTAAAGAAAAATTCATTTTTAACTAAGTCCCACTCCCAACTTCCAATCCCAGCAATTTTAGAAGTAAATTCAAAAAGCTCTTTGAACCGATTAGTTTCCATTAAATTTTGTGAAACTAACATTCCATAAAACTCCCCTTCGATTTCTATTAATGTTCCCTCGATTTTGACTGGATAAATAGATTCATCAGCAGTAATATGTTCAGACTCCAAAACGATTTTAGACTCATTCAACATCTTTTTCCACAACCTCCTCCAAGCCAATAAAGACAAAGAGGGGTTAATCTCAAATATAGTATCAGGAACTATAGTTGGGTCGGTGTAACCTAATTCATTGACCAATAAATTATTAATCGAAAGGATTTGTCCATCTTTTTGCAGCCAGATCACTCCCTCTTGCCCTGCTTCGCTTGCATCGCACATAGCAGCTAATGTACGGTTACTATCTACATCAAATTTTTTCACTTACTTCTATTAATGGATGAATAATGTGAGCCTTCTATTATTTGAAAGTAATCTTCTCCAAATACTTTTTGTTTAACGTTTAAAAATACAAACATAAACAAAATGTATGCAAGTATACTCTTTTTTTTGATTAAATTTAATCAATTTTATTATATTTAAGAAAATCAAAACAACCAATTTGGACATAAACACTTGATTGTCAACTACTTACAATTTTGGCACACCATTTGAATTAACACTAACCAAGCGATGATGACAAAAATCATCAAAATATAAGAAAACGTTCAGACTAAATACTTCAAATAAAACACCTAAAGCATACGATTATGACAAATCCAATTTTAAAACCACAGTCAACACTTAGCATTGAAAATAGAGATCAGCCAAAAATATTGAAAGGTTTAGCTGGATTAGTCAACAGATCTATCAAAAAAATGGAGCGACGTCATATTCAACTTAATCAAATTGCTACTGAGCATTTTGACGTATACATCAGAATGCAGTCAGAAGAACACCATGAAAAACAAACTAAAATGATCTCTTTCGCTAATGAATTACTTTCAAAAATCACAAGTACTTATGAGCAGACCAAAAATCAAAAAAACATTTCCCAAGAATTAATTCAACAATATCTAGATGAAATAGATATTCTCAATTTCATGGATTTTGAAGTAACTAAAAAATTCTTCTCATTCATCCATGATCACTACCAGCCAATTGTGATTCAAATGAAACCAATGGCTGCTTAATTTCAAAATAACATATGACTACTTAATTTAAAAGTAGTAGGCGTAACACCTGCTATTTACCCTGAATTTCCATTCCCAAAAACCAACTAACTTTTTTCTTAACTAAAAAAAATATCGACATGACAACCATAGAATTTAATCAACTAGTAAATAAAATTGAATCATTATTATTTGGATTTGCAATGAGATTGACTCGAAATAAAGAAAATGCAAAAGACCTGATGCAAGAAACATTGATGAGATGTTATGATAAAAGAAACCGATTTAAAATGGGAACTAATTTTAAATCATGGGCAACTACCGTAATGTATAACTCTTATATCAACCACTATCGAAAAAGAAAAACAAGAAATAAAGTAATCAAGCCAATTGAAGATTTCAACTATATGGTAGAGAATAAAAGTGTAGAAGGAAATGCTTATTCAAGAATTATGATGAAAGAATTGAGGAATATAGTTGGTAACTTATCCAAAGATTATCAAGTTCCTTTCGACATGTTTGTCCAAGGATTTCAATATGATGAAATCGCCCAAAAATTAGAACTCCCAATGGGAACGGTGAAAAGTAGAATATTCTATGCTAGGAAAAAATTAAAAGGCATGTGCAAAGATCGATATGAAAATATCGAAACGCTAAGAGCTGCGTAATCCAAAAAATCCAATTTTTTTCCAAAAAACTAATTCCTAAACATAAACAACAAAACCTATTATAACCCAAATCTCATATTCACTATCTTAGTAAAGGTGGAACTAGCTTCAAATTTTTATCTCAAAAACTGAAGCGTTCCACTTTTTTTTTTACCTTAAAAATTAAAAATGCAATTCAATCAAAACCTTATTATATTATTTTTCCTTTTTGGGACTCTTTCAGCTTGCCAGCCGAGTAATCAGAACGTGAATGAAGCAGGTGAAGATATTTTAAAAACACATGAAGTTCAGGGAAAAATAAAAAATATCAAGACGGAATATCAAGACACAATTTATGTTCCGGTTTACTCAGATATTTATAGCCAATCTAGAGATCAGAGGTTTCTTTTGACCGCAACTTTAAGTATTAGAAATACTAGCATGACTGATTCTATTTATATAAAAGCTATCGATTATTATGATACTGGTGGAGACTTGGTAAGAAAATATACAGAAAAAACATTATTCTTAAAACCCTTAGAATCAATTGACTATGTAGTTGACGAAGAAGACAAAAGTGGAGGAGCTGGTGCTAACTTTATCATTGTTTGGGGAGCTAAGAGTGATAAAATCAAACCTATTTTTGAAGCGGTTATGATCTCAACGAGAGGTCAGCAAGGTATCTCATTCATTTCTGAAGGAGTATCTATAAGTCGTAAGTAGGTGATTTAATTAAGCCAATTATTTTCTGCTCTTTGTAAAAAAGGAATTACGGTTATTCGTAATTCCTTTTTTCATAACAATTCATTTACAAAAATCAATTTGAACAAAATAGCTGTTATTCCTTTTTAAAAATAAATCAAGTAATTAAAATCATTTTAAATATGTCAACTCAAAAATTGAAATCAAAACTGAATATAAATTATAAAAAAATCTGCTTTCCTGTTATCATACTTTTACTCCTCTTCAGCATAACTACATGCGAAAATAAAATGCCTGATGAACCAAAAGAAAGTATCGGAAATGTCGCAGAAGGTTTGAAAGAAGCAACTGACTTCGAGCGAGATACCGTCCGGAAAGATGGAGTAAGACTAGAAAAGGAAAACATAAAGTCTATCAATAAATAACGAAAAAGTAAGTTACAATCCTTGCAAAGACAATACTAATCCTATTTAAAAAAAATCCATAACAAAACCTTAGCGGATTCATTTATTCGTTTAACTTTTAAGGTTTTGTTTGAAACCGCCTTGAGAGATTATCTCTTGGCGGTTTTTTATTATTTCTCTTTCAATTTTTTCAAACAACTCCACTCAACAATCCACTTACAATAGAAACAACCGCTGCTAATCCTAATGCCCACCAAAAGCTTTTCACCTCAAAACCTTCCAAAAAGAAATCAGCAACTTGAATCAAAATCGCATCCAAAAACCAAGTAAAAATACTTAGTGAAAAAATCCCTAGAGTAACAATTTTCAAGAATGTCCCAAGGGTATAATTTAAAACGCCAATTACTATCGCAACAATAATTGCCTGAACAAAACTCTTGACATGCACACCTTTCAATAATTGAGCACCTACAAAAAAAGCAACCGCAGTAATCAGAACTTGAACAATGGTTTCCATAATTGATGTATTTAATTGGTTAAAAAAAATAATTGCCTTCCGCTCAGAATCGCTAGTCAAATTAGATATTCATCTTCATTTTTTCATACTTTCAACAAAGTATTTTTTTAGCTTGAGTTAATTAAATAATTAAATAGCTCTTCCCAAGTCACTACTTTCGTTTGGTAGTTGCTTTTATCTAACTTAAAAAAAACATGCTTTTTTGACATTCATATTTTTTGAGAAAATGAAAAATTGACATTTCAAAGCTGACATTTTTTCTCAAATTGTTAATAAACTTTAAAAATCGACCTGGAATCGAACAAAGGAATAAGTATTGATGTTATAAAAATGTATAAAATGAAGCATGCAAAAGTAGTACAGCTAAATTTGGAGTTTTTACTCCTCTCATCAATTTTCAAAACAATATTTTATTAACTTTAAAATACTACAAAAATGAAAATAAAGATACTCGAGAAGAAACCTCAAAAAGTAAAAGCTAAAATTTTAGACACAGGAAATATAGTAGAATTTGCTCCTAAGTTTTTTAATAAAAGAGTTAAAATGGGCTTTTTCGAAATAGTCAATCCTCATCAAATTCAAGAAAGGATCTGACTCAAAAAAGAATCATCTTCATAAGAAGTCTATCATAAATAATGAAACATTCTTTCTAACCATCATCAATTAAGTGAGATTAAAGTAAATGTTTTAGGTTGGACAATTTAGTGTTTCATTGGATTTTAAATTGTCGAAAAAGGGGGAATATCGAAAGATATTTCTCCTTTTTCTATTTGAGAAATAGTCAAATAAAGTTTAATTCTCAAATTTGAACATATTGTACACTCTTCCGTTTTAGTGAAAAATAGCAAAGATTTTTTCATTAAAAATAATATATATGTTTAGCCAAAAACAATTCAAACAACTAAGTGAATTTCAAAACAACAACACTCCTTGTGTGTCAATTTATATTCCGACTTACAAAGCTGGTAACTCTCAAGAAGATAAAATTCGATTTAAGAATGCATTGTCCGATGCAACTTCACAATTAACGGATGATTCTATTTTCCCAAATCACTCAATGGACAAAAAGGAAGCATTAAAATTTTTAGCACCTGCATTTGAGTTACTCGATAACGAAGATTTTTGGAGTCAACTCTCTGAAGGGTTAGCAGTATTTATTGGAGAGAATCACTTCAGTCATTTTATCTGCCCAATAGATTTTCCTAAATTAACTTATGTTCATTATCATTTCTATTTGCGTCATATGCTACCAATGCTGAATGATGAAAAGCGATTTTTCGTTTTAGCTTTGAGCCAAAATGATGTACGATTTTTTGAAGCAAATGCGAATAGTATTACTCCCGTAATTATCAATGATCTGATTCCAAACGGAACGGAAGAAATGATTGGAATGGAAGATAACACCACAAATCTTCAAGCTCGATCAGGCGGATCAAATGCATCAATCTTCCATGGACATGGAGGTGGAAAAGATGACAAAAATGAAACATTAAAAAAATACTTTAGAGATATCGATAACGGATTAATGAAAATGCTCCACGATGAAAATGCTCCAATGATTATTTATTCTGTGGAGAATCAAATTCCGATTTATCAAGAAATTTCCAAATACTCAAACATCCACAATGATCACATCGTTGGAAATCCAGAAAACGATGATCCTGTTTTGATTCATGAAAGAGCATGGTCAATTATGGATGATCATTTTGACAAAAAATATCAGTTAGAAAAAGAAAACTTCAATCAATACTTAGTCGATGGTAAAGCATCATTCTCCATTCATGACATTGTCCCTTCCACGGTAAATGGTAAAGTAGAAACGCTATTTTTAGATACGGAAGAGGAAATTATTTGGGGAGAGTATGATGAAAAAAATGTTGCTATAAATCTCCATGAATCAAGACAACCAAATAGTATCTGCCTCATGAATAAAATGGGTGTAGAAACTTTCAAAAATGGTGGAAAAATTTACAACCGACCACGAATAGAAATGCCTAGAGCAATTACTCATGTCAATGCAGTATTCAGATATTAATAAATTCCCTTCTCTGCTCCTCTTGACTTAGTCAACCTTGACTTATTCAACTACGAGCTTTTAAAGAAAAAATTATTTAGTCAAGTCGATACCGTGCTGAATTCCTAGCGACATCGCTAGGAGTTTCAGCACTATTTTTAAATCACTTTGCCTGGTTTAAACTCAATATTTATTTGACAATTTTAAGGCAAATACAAAAAAATATTACACCATGCGTATAATAGCAAGTTTTATCATTATGGCAGTATTGCCTTTTATCGTAACCAATGAAGAAACACATCAACCCAATTTGACACCAGACAAAGAATATTGTAATTCACGATATCTCTTCTGTGCAACATATCCTGACACCCTACTTCCTATTCAATTAGTTCCTGATAATAGCGATGGAATCATCTTAAAATCAAAGGATGAAAAAGTTGTAGTCACCATTGCTGGTAGCCGAAGTGTATTGAATAGAGATACCTGGGATCTATATGATGATTTCGTATCAGAATGGATGGTGGACAATGAAAATGGAAGAATTATTTATGAAATTATTGAAAAAGGGTATTACAAAGTTTCTTTCATTGATGGAGATCACCAATATTATCAGCGATTATTTCACCAAGGAAATAAATACCTCATTTATCAAATAGTGGCTCCTAAAAATATGTCTGGCAGAATTGATCAAATTAGAAAACATTTGGACATCTCTTTCGAAATTTAGTCTCTCCTTAGTTAGTCTCAACTAAACTATAGAGACTACATTTTCTCTCCAATTTAACGAGGACAATCTCCTTATTTTTTTAAACAAAAAAATTATCTGAACATCTAGACAACTCCCCCGTTCTAGTGAAAAATAGCAATATGAAAAAGAATAAAATATTTATATCTCTTAAAAATTATACAACTCCAAATACGACTGCCAACTATGGAGTCCAATTAGCAAAACGTCTAGAACGACCTGCGCATTTGTTTGGAGTAGAAAAAGTTCCTGTACAAGCTCAACCTATATCGATTACTGGTTCAGGTATGCCAAATCCAACGCTTGCTGGAATTGGTCAAGTCCATAAAATTGCTGAAAAACAATTGAAAGAATTACACTATGACGTAACTAGATTTTATAACAAAATATCATACAATGTTGAAATTGGATTTCCTGAAATTTCCCTAATCGAAAAAACAGATGAGACTAATCCACACATGGTCGTACTAGAAGGGAATAACGAATTGACTACGCTACACGAATGGTTCGGAACATACGAAACTAGACTAGCCGAAAATATTGAAGCTCCGGTTCTTGTACTTCCCTCCGATTACAAATGGAAACCAGTAAAACGAATTTTATACGTCATGGAAATTGACGATGAAAAAGTAGCCAACATGAGATTTCTAACCAACTTAGCTGAAGAAATGAAAGCTAACATTGCGGTAGTTTTATTATCGAATGAAAGAAGCGAACGTGAAATGAATAAATACAATCATATCGTCAGAACGATGAGAACGATTCTAGGATATGATAACATTAATTTCCATCAATTTTTCACACAAGATCCAGCCAATACCATCGACAATCTAATGACTCATGTAAATGCAGATTGGCTCGCATTCGAACATGAATCAAAATCATTTCTCGAAAGAATGCTGAACAACTACAATACAAAACGATTGATTCTTCAATCTGAAATTCCCGTTTTAGTTTTCTAAAACGAAAAAACATATAATTATGAATGCACCAAATCAATTAATTAATCAAAAAAACAATCAAACTAATATGAATTATTTAGGATTCGAAAAAGAAAAAGTAACTCCAGTTGTGAGTGAATTAAATACATTAATTTCTAACTACCATGTGTATTATCAAAACTTAAGAAATTTCCATTGGAATATTCAAGGTGAAAATTTCTTTGATCTACACAATCAATTTGAGGAACTTTACAATGACGCTCGATTGAAAATTGACGAAATCGCGGAAAGGATTTTAACACTCCGTCACCGTCCATTGAGTCGATTGACCGACTATTTAACCATCGCAAAAATCAAAGAAGCAACACTCGTGAATGATGATAGAAAAATGGTTTTAACCATTTTACAAAATCATCAAATGCTTATTTCTAATTTGAGAAAAGTAATTAAACTAGCTAGTGCAGCGGAGGACGAAGGAACGATTGACATGGCAAGCAGCTTCTTAGAATACCTCGAAAAGAAATCATGGATGCTCGACGCTTGGGCAACCAGAAAACTTGAATCGATCATGGCTGAATAAAATATAGGTCTGATCAACAATCGAAAAAGTGTCGATTCATTCGACACTTATTTTTCAATAAAACTTTAAAAAAAATGAATAAGAATACGAACATCATCGAAATAGATGGTAATAAATATAAAAAATCTGGAACTATAAATCCAAACAAAAAAATAAATCCAGATAACTTCAGTAGAACTACCGACGGCATTCGCTTAGGGATTTTAGGTGGAGTAGGAATGGCTTTATTTTTAGTTGCTGCCCAATTAATGGCAGGAGAATCTATGGTACTAAAGTTTTTAAAATACATCGCTTTGTTCGGTGCTTTAGCATATGGATTAAAGGCTCAAAAAACTTATATGCAAAATAATTACACTTTCAAAAATGGTATTCAACTTGGGGTAATTGTTACCGCTACAAGTGCCATCACCTTGGCGTTGATGAATGTATTTATGTTTGGAATATCACCAGAGTTGGCATTTGATAAATTTTCAATGCAAGCTGATTCTGTCGGGCACTTGGCTGTGTTGAGTGGCGTGTTATTTTTTGAAGTTTTAGTATTCGGAATGATTATAACTTTCATCATTTTACAAGCCATAAAACCAAAACGAAAAGGTGCCAGAAAGCTATAATTGAGTAAACTCACCCTTTCTACCAATTTTCAAAATATGAGTATCATGAATTTAAATACATATTCTAACTTAACCCAAACTATAAAAGCATTACAAAAAAGAGGATTTAATAAGATCTTTAATTTCCGAGAAGGAAAACTAAAATGCATTCAAAACAATAAAACATATTCTCAACAAGATTTGCTGATTGTAGAATATCATCGTTTTCAACGTGATAAAAATCATCCTGAATCTTCCATCATATTCATAGTCGTAAGTAAGGATGGTGAACGAGGATATGTTATTTCCTCTGAAAAAAATATGGCTAGTAAAAAATTACTTCAATTCATGGATAAAGTAAAAGTACAACCTCGCCAAGTAAATCAAACTTCATCGAGGTAAGTAAGCTTTATTCAAATCATCGAGAAAAGAATTTTCTTAACCTCAAAAACAAAACCTACAATATTGAAAAATCATACTTTTAGCATTCAAAAACTAGCCTATTTTCTAATTGTGCTTTGCTTGCTAACTTATATTCTTATTATTGGAAAAAACGTTTTATCTCCGCTAGTTTTTGGGGCGATATTCGCTTTTATGCTAAAACCACTTTGTGGGAAACTTGAAAAATATATTTCAAATAGACCACTTACAATTACTTTTAGTTTTATCATCTCGATGATTCCTATTCTTACACTTATCTTTCTTTTCTCGATGCAGTTTATTGATGTTTTCCAAAACTTAGATTCAATATCAGAAAAACTAAAAAATGGCGTCTATGATATTTTCAACATGATCAATACTCAATTTGGTATAAGTAGAAAAGAAGGAGAAGCCATCATTAGCGAAAATACTTCTACGATAGTGCAGACTCCTATTTCTTATTTGGGAACCACACTAAGTTTGTCTTCTAATTTCTTAGTAAACTTTTTCTTAACCATAATTTATACTTTTTTGATTTTGCTTTATAGGACTTCCTTAAAACAATTCTTCCTGATCCAATTTGGAGATCGGATCAAAGATAGTGCAGAAGAAGTCTTAAACAGAATTCAAGGAGTGATTCAGAAGTACCTCTATGGTCTTGGTTTAGTAATAATTATTTTGAGTATATTAAATAGTATTGGCTTGTCAATCATTGGAATTGACTATGCCTTATTTTGGGGATGTCTGGCTGCATTTTTGGCCATCATTCCATACATAGGAACAGCACTTGGGGGATTACTTCCTTTTATATATGCTTTTGCTACGACTGATAATTATTGGCAACCACTCTCGGTCATTGCATTATTCGCCTTTGTCCAGTTCATCGAAGGAAATTTAATTACGCCAAAAGTTATTGGTTCCTCCATAAAAATTAATCCTCTCGTTGCAATTATTTCGCTTATCGTCGGAGGTAGTATTTGGGGAATGTCTGGATTGGTTTTATCGCTTCCTATCATTGCGATCGTTCGTATTATTTTTACACAAATTGATTTTCTAAAACCTGTGGCAATACTTTTGGGTGACGAAATTTATGATAAGGATGATATTTTCGAAGAAAAATTTGATCAAGAAAAATTTAGAATTTCTAACTACTTCAAGAAAAAAAAGACTACTTAAACATCTCAGTAAGAACTTCCCTTTAGAGAAAATTAAAAGAACAAGAAATCAAACTAAAAAAAATTAGAAGCCAAAGTAAAT
>CAJQQY010000429.1 GCA_905480595.1 uncultured Saprospiraceae bacterium
AATTCCAGTCTTTCCGCAGAAACTTCAATCATAGCCAAACCAATATTTATTTCCTTCATTTTTATCTCTGCATTTTTTCCTTCAGCAATATCTTTTTCATCAAATTCAATTACCTGAGTTTCATAGCCGAGGCAAGAAAAAGTAACTTCAAATGATTCCCAATCACTTGAAATATCCAACTCAAATTTTCCATTAACATCTGTTGCTGTTCCTTTATCTTTTCCCAATAAAATATTTACACCAATCAACGTTTCTCCATTTTGACCTTTGACAATTCCTTTGAGTTTATTTTTGGAAAAATGGTCGCTTGTTTTTTTCAATTGACATTTTTCCCCCTTTCGAGCTTTCATTTTTTTAACGACCGAAATATTTTCTTGAGGCAAAATAGTTTGTGCAAGAGCTGTATTCCAAGCTAATAACCCTGCCGCAATCGCAGCAATTGATTTCAATTTTTGAAAGGAAGTCGGCACTCGGGGGAATTCAATTTCTTTATCCAATTGATCTGATCGAAAACGTCCGCAAAGCTGTTGGTTGTTTTTTTCAAAAAACCTAACTAATTCATTATCAGTCATCTGAGAAAAATCAACTACCGTTTTTTCACAATTATCACAAAATCGACCACCTGGAAGAGAGTGCATTTTATTCCAGTTTTCAGAGCAAGGTTCTGGAACTTCGAGTTGAATCGTTTTAGATTTCTTTGTCATCTGAATTGATTTTAGTTTTTCGAAAATAAAAATTCGGTTGTCGCTTCTAACGACGAAAATTCATTCTAAAATGGTTGTAAAATCAATGAAGTTGTTTAACAAAAAAAGCGAAACATCTTCCGATGCTCCGCTTCTATATTTTGGGTATTAATTAATTTAAACTTTGGGATATTTTACGAACCTTATCCATTCAATATTTTATTCTCTTCGTCAGTTAATATTCTTGAGTGAATGATAAATCTTATTCCTAATGGTATCTCCAATGAAAAGCTTGAACCTCTCCCCTTAGTTATACCAATCGTCAAGTGAGTATGTTTCCAATATTCAAATTGATCTTGATTCATATAATATTTTACTCCTGATAACTCGCCCAAAAAAATATCACTATCATCTAAATACATTTCCCCTTTTTCAAAAATCATTGGAGAAGAACCATCACAGCATCCTCCGCTTTGGTGAAAAATTAATTCTCCATATTTTTCTTGAAGTTGTTTTACTATTTTTATTGCATCTTCAGTTATTGCCACTCTTTCAACTTTCATTTTCTATAATTTTGATTCTTAAAAAAAGAACTACAAAAGAAATGACTGACTAATTTCGCCAGCCATTTCTCTTGATTAACCCCTAGGAATGAGTTCTAAATAGATTCAGAATTTTCGCTGCTTCTTTTGCCCTTAAAAGAAACCTAATTTATTTTTGTCATAAGAAATCAACATGTTTTTAGTTTGACGATAATAGTTCATCATCATTAAATGATTTTCTCTACCAAAACCAGATTTTTTATATCCTCCAAATGGAGCATGAGCTGGATATGCGTGGTAGCAATTTACCCAAACACGACCTGCTTTGATGGCTCTTGGAATTTGATAAAGTTGATGTGCATCTCTAGTCCAAACACCTGCTCCCAAACCATAAAGGGTATCATTAGCGATTTCTAAAGCTTCTGCCTCATCTTTAAATTTAGTCACCGCTACCACCGGCCCAAAAATTTCCTCTTGGAAAACTCTCATTTTATTATGCCCTTCCAGTATCGTTGGTTGCACATAAAATCCGTTAGACAAATCTCCTTCTAATTTGCAAGCCTCTCCTCCGATTAAAACTTTAGCTCCCTCTTCTTTTCCAATATTAATATAAGAAAGAATTTTTTCATATTGATCGTTGGAAGCTTGAGCACCTACCATTGTACTACTATCATAAGGATTGTCTTGAATAATCGCTTTTGTTCGTGCAATTACTCTCTCCATAAATTTATCATAGATATCTTCTTGAACTAATAATCTCGATGGACAAGTACAAACCTCTCCTTGATTAAATGCGAATAAAACTGCTCCCTCAATTGCTTTGTCTAAAAATGCATCATCTTCGTCCATTACTGAATTAAAGAAAATGTTTGGAGACTTTCCACCTAATTCCATCGTAACAGGATTTAGATTTTTAGAAGCATATTGCATAATTAATTGTCCTGTCGTAGTCTCTCCTGTGAAAGCAACTTTGTTAACTTTAGAATGAGAGGCCAATGGTTTCCCTGCTTCTGGCCCAAAACCATGAATCACATTAACTACTCCTGGAGGAAAAACCTCAGCAATTTTTTCCATCAATAATGTAGCGGTAGATGGAGTTTGTTCTGCTGGTTTTAAAACCACGCAATTCCCCGCAGCCAAGGCTGGCGGTAATTTCCAAGACAACATTAGGAGAGGAAAATTCCATGGAATAATTTGAGCAACAACTCCTAAAGGTTCTTTGATATTCATAGAGAGCGTATGCTCATCTAACTCAGTTGCAGAACCTTCCTCCGCTCGAATCACCGCTGCAAAATATCGCCAATGATCTACTGACAATGGAATATCTGCATTAATGGTTTCCCTGATTGGTTTTCCATTATCACAAGTTTCCATTATTGCAAACTCCTCTAAGTTAGCTTCAATAATATCAGCCACTTTATTAAGTAGCGTTGCTCGTTCGGTTGCAGAAGTATTGCCCCAAGCATCTTTTGCAGCATTGGCCGCAGCTACTGCATTATCAACGTCCTCTTTTTGAGAGCGAGGATATTTTGCAATGTGCGAATTATCAATCGGAGAAGTATTGTCAAAATATTCTCCTCCAACAGGGTCTACGAATTTCCCATTAATGAAATTTCCATATTTCTCTTTAAATTCTGGTTTAGAGTAACTCATTTTTATTTCTATAGTTTTGTTAATTAAAAAAAATAAAACATATTATTTTGCCTTTTGTTGACTATGACAATTTTTAACATGCTTTTCACTTCATAAAGGTATTATAAATACTAGTCTACTCTATTGAACTTTACTATTTATAAATGACACAATCGTACTATTCAATGATACATATCTATTATTGAATGGCACATATCTATCACACCTTTTCATTTTCCATAACTTTAGTTTTCGTTTATTTTATTTTTTGTAAATTAGATTATGGCAAATCTATTAGACAAACATCATCAATTTCGAAAACTTACCACGCTAGTTGAAAATAAGACAACTTATAACTCAGACTATGCAGAATTAAATATTTATGAGACACATACCTTTGCGGAAAAAGTAGCTCTAAAATTTAGTTTTCCAATCATCGCAAGTATGCTGACAGGACAAAAAGTAATGCACTTAAAAGGAATGCCAGCTTTTAATTTTTATCCAGGAGAGTCCGTTGTGATGCCAGCTAATCAAGAAATGATCATTGATTTTCCAATCGCAACAATTGATAATCCTACTCAATGCCTCGCACTCGGAATAGATCATGAAAAAATAAATGAAGTTGCGAATCATTTTAATGAAAGAATAAAAATTCAAAATGAGGAAGAAGATTTTTCACTAAATGAAATTCCTTCTCATTTAACCAATAATGTGGAAGTGAATTATTTGGTAGAACGGTTAATTTATACATTTACTCAAAACAATAAATCTAAAGATATTTTACTAGACTTGATGATTCAAGAATTGATTGTTCGACTCCTGCAAACGAAAGCGAAGTATAGCATTCTAAATGATAAAGACGGATTATTTAGTGATACTAGAATCGGAATGGTGATAAAATATATCAAAAATCATTTGACGGAAAAAAATATGAGTGTGGAGATGTTAGCAAAAAAAGCTCACATGAGTTCTTCTCATTTCCATAAAAAATTTAAAAACACCTTGGGGGTTTCTCCTATTGATTATATCAATTCCGAGAAGATAAAATTTGCCAAAAAACTAATTAAAGACAATAAGAATCTCTTCATTTCAGAGGTAGCTTATAAGGCAGGATTTAACAATGTAAGTTATTTTAATCGGCAATTTAAAAAACTAGAAATGATTACTCCTCATCAATTTAAAACTTCCCTTATTTCAAAATAAAAAAAGCGGAACATCATTCGATGCTCCGCTTTTCCTTTTTCTAACAAAATCCTAAGTCCTCATTGTCGGTATATAATTCTCGACTTTTAGATTTTTTAGGTGTTGGTTGCTTTAGATTTTGGGAAATTTTTTCTTTCCCTTTTTCCGTAAAACGTACTTTGACGCCTTCACGGATTTTTTTCATAATGTTCATGGAATGTAAAAATTGAATGGTGAATAATTCTAATAAGTTCTTAAAACGAAAATACGTTTTTTTTATTTCCCAATCAAAATTATTTTTAAATTCTTATACAAAAAACAAATATATGAAACTGGTTATATGAAAAATCAATTTCGTCGTCGTCCTCCCGTTTCAATCATAATTCCACCAGGCGTTTGATCTCCCAACATGGTCAATGAATAAGAAAAAGATAACATCAAATATCTTCCTAAAGAATTTATTTTTACATCTTCGATATAATTCAAAGAACTTCTTCGATCAATCCCAACACCTTGGTTCAACAAATCTCTTGCAGACAATTCTATCGTTCCTCGGTTCTTCATAATCGACTTCGAAACTGACGCATTCCACATAGGAACTTGACGCTGATCTTCAAATCCTTCGCCTCGATAAATTGTATAATCAAATGAAGTTCCTAGCGTCCAATCCTTTTTCAAACTCAATGTCAAATCTGAATAATAATTGATTGTATTAAAGTTTTGGTTAAAACTTTTGTTAATCGAATATTGAGTATGATTGTTACTCCAATTTATCCCTAACAATATATCTACAAATTTCTTTTTACGATTTTCGATATTAAAATCTACCGAAGTACTCCATCGATCAGATTGATTCTCAATGTCATTTAAAAATAAAATTCCTCGGTTATAATTTCCATTCAAACTCAAATTCATTTTACTTCGCATAAACTTCAATGGTGTCCCAAAGGAAATATAACCTCTCGTCGCCCAATCATTTTCCACATTAATTGGCGAAGTTGTTTGGATAAAAAGCGAATCAAAACTTCTTGAGTTAGTAATTTTATCTTTTGTAAAAGTGCTATTGAGTGAAGCAAATAAACTTCTAAAATTAAACTGGTCAAATAAGTTGTATCGCAAAGAAAGCCGATGTCGATATTCAGGCTTCAAATCTGTATTCCCAATATATAAATTCAAAGGATCTCTATTATCCAACACAGGTTGTAACTGCTCTAAGGAAGGTTCCTTGATACTTGTTCGATAATTAATTTCAAACGTACTCGAAGCAGAAAAATCATAATTAAAATTTGTAGAAGGTAATACCGCCCAAAAATCCTTAGTAATTGGATTTTCGATATTTGATATTTTTCCATCCAATCTTGAATATTGAAAATCAGCACCCGTGGAGAAGATATACTTTTTCCGATTCATTTTAAAAGTCAACCCAGGACGATCGTAAGTATAATCTCGTTGATAAGCATTACTCAAAATGATATTCCGATTTCTCGTTTCATTTTGCACATCGAAAAAATCTTTCACTAATTCATTGGAATAATTCCTTCGATTATATCGAAACTGCAAATATTCTCTTTTACCAATTGGTTCGGTAAATGAAACTCGAAGGGAATAATCAAATTGATTCCC
This sequence comes from uncultured Saprospiraceae bacterium, assembly GCA_905480595.1. Taxonomy (GTDB): domain Bacteria; phylum Bacteroidota; class Bacteroidia; order Chitinophagales; family Saprospiraceae; genus CAJQQY01. The sequence continues at coordinate 5,663 of CAJQQY010000429.1, forward strand.
ACCTTCATTTTGAATCTGATTCAAACTATCCGTAAATGATGAATTTGGATTATCCAATAAAAATGAATTAATAGATTCAATCCTATTCATTCGCTCTTTATCTTGAAATCCTGCTCCAAAACTTGAGGCTAACGATCGTCCTTTTTTATTGAATTTTAATAAATAAGAAAGTCCTGCATTGGCATTCCAATTTTGATTATCATATTCATTCTTACTCCAATTGGAGTTCTGCAAATTATTTTCAACATTAAACACACGATTATTTAAAATTTGTTGGAATGCACCATCACTCAAAGTAAAATTCGTTCGCAAAGTCAAAATTTGATTGGAATCAATTTTACTTTTCAGCTTCATATTTAATCGATGTGCATTATTCGTCGTCGTTTGATCTTGAATCCGATCAGAAGGAAAAATATTTTCATCTAAGAAATTTTGGCGAACAGATTCTACCTCTTCCCTTTTTTCCAAATGACTAAAAAAATAACTCCCTGTGAATTCCGTTTTTTTAGAAAAATCATAATTAAAATTTGCACCACCTGAACCAGAATTCGTAAATCCATAATTCGGTTGGCCTGTATCAAAAGGAATTGGGCCATTGCTTCCATCAATTCTTAACTCGCCATCATCGTTCCCATTTTCCATCATCACATTTTGTAGGCCACCTGAAAACGTCAAATAATCATTAAATGAGAATCCTTGCTGATTGATATTATTCGCTCGCCCCAAGAATGATAGCTGAGATTTTTTATTGAACCGATTGACATTAATTTTACTTTCAAATCGATTGTCTGATCCATATCCAGCAGCAATATTTCCAAAGTAGCCTTTCTTTTTTCCATCCTTCAATTCTAAATTAATCGTCTTATTTCGGACTCCATCATCGATGCCAGTAAAGTCTGCCATTTCTGATTTTTTATCAAAAACTTGCACTTTGTCAACGGCATCAGCGGGAAGATTTTGGCTTGCTATTTTAGGATCATTTCCAAAAAATTCTTTACCATCTACCATAATCGAATTGACATCTTCTCCATGCGCTTTAATGGTTCCATCTTTTGAAACTTCAACTCCTGGCAATTTTTTCAACAGATCTTCGACAGCTGCATTTGGTTTTACTTTAAAAGAACCCGCATTGTATTCAACTGTATCTTTTTTTATTAAGATCGGAATTCGTTCTCCTTCGACAGTTACTTCTCCAAGCATTTTTCGCTCAGGTTGTAGAAGCAAAGTTCCCATTTCTAAAACGGCTTTCGCATTTGTCAAATCAATTGGATTAAAAATACTTTCGTACCCTAAATAGGATGCTTGAAAAATATATTCTCCTCGTTTGATTCCTTTTATTTTAAAATTTCCTGTTGTTGAAGTGATAGCAAAATATTCCATCGTTGAGTCTTGAGGATTAAGTAGAACAACTGTTGCACTCATCAATGGTTCATTTAAGGTATCTGCCAAAACTCCTTGGATGGTTACCTTTTGGGCAAAAATTGCTACTGCTAAGTGAAGGAAAATTCCAATCCACGTAGCCCGTGATATTATTGTTTTCATAAATATGATTTTACGTAGTGGGACTCTCCCGAGCCAATAAATTGAACGGGACTCAGGAAAGTCCCGCTACGTTTTAATTTCGAATGATTATTCTACTTCCACTTCCTCCAAACTCTTCTTCCATTTCCTTCATCTTTTCATCTTGGATTTTTTGGAATTCTTCTTGAGTTACTTTTTTTCCCTTTTTAGGAGCTTTAAGTGTTTTCTTTTCTATTTCTTTTAATTCAACTAAAGTTGCTACTACAACTCTTTCTCCATCATTTCTATCTAATTTTAAAATAATTCCTGGTAATCCAGAGATACTTCCAGGCCCAGTTGCTACAGGAATTTGAGGCGTAAACCAAGCCACCAAATTTCGAGTAGAATCTTGAAATGTTGCTTTTTGACAAACATAATCCAATACCTTTTCTTGCTCGCCAGTCAATTTCCATTTATACTTTTCAACATCACCAGAAATCAAAAATTTCTTCCCCATAAAATCTTGTTTCTCTATCATTGTTCCTTCAGAAATATTTGTAAAAGTTTTATTCTCAGGCATATCGAATTTCATTTTGATCATCATTCCTCCGCCTTCACTCCCCATGGTAACATCCTGTGGATCTTCGTTACTTTTCGCAGGTTCGTACAACGCAACTTCCTCCGTAAATGTTAAATTCATTTTATTCTTTTGTGAATTTGGAATCTGAGATTTGAATTCTTCCATTCCTTCTGGAAGATCAATTTGAAAAGATATGGTTTCTTCATATTGAATAACTCCTTGAGTTTGAGCCATTATCATAAAAGGTAAGCTGATCAAAAGTGCTGCAATTAATTTTTTCATTATTATTTTATTTTTGTTAAAAAAATAGTCATTGAATCCTTATTTCAAAAACAAATCTAGCTCATCACTCTTGCAGATCAAGTTAACTAACCTTTATTTAAGGTTAATTAAGGTTAATGAATCAAGGATTTATGGATTAAAGCGGTTAATTTTGACTTATGAATGCGTGGAAAAATCATAAACTTTCTTTTCTATTAGTCTCAGGTAGCATGTTATTGCTTCTGCTCTTCCAAGGATTTTGGTTGAATAATATTTACCAAAATGAGAAAGATAATTTGCGTGAAAAAGCAGATTTGGTTTTTGAAGACGCGGTGAGAAGTATTGAAGATTCGCTTTTTCAAATGATCATTTTGGATACTTCTGGTATTCAAATGGCAAAGGACGCCCAAATAAAAATCAAAGTAACGGAATCATCTGATGATCATAATTTTGATCATATTTCTTCTACTAAAAAAGAAATGAAAGTTTTTAGAAGTGATACGATGATTGAATTCAATTTAGACATGAGGTCTAATTTTCGTCAAAAATCTGATGAAAAAAGTTTTGGTTCAGTCGTGATGTGGATGGCAAGCGATACATCTTCGAGTCCTATAGAAAATTCATTATTGAATCCTATGGATAAACAAGATCTATTAAAAAATAAATTAGAAAAATTAATCCCACAATCTGATTTTCCTAGCCCTTACGAATTAGTCCTTTTAGAAAATAAGAAACTTCCCAAAGGCGACTTTTATTCCAACCCTCATCTTGACATTTTAAGTCAAGAAAGATTTGCCATCTTTTTTCCGAACTATAAAAATTACATTTTTCAAAAAATACTTCCTCAGTTTTTGTTCTCCATTTTCCTTTTTGGAGTGATCCTTTTGTCCTTCTTTATGATTTGGCAAAGCTTGGAAAAACAGCATCGATTGACAGAATTAAAAAACGATTTTATCAGCAATGTTACGCATGAATTAAAAACACCCATCACGACTGTCGGAGTTGCTTTGGAAGCACTCAGCAATTTTAATGCATTGCAAAATCCAGCTCGAACGGAAGAGTATTTGAATATTTCAAAACATGAATTACAACGACTTTCGATACTCGTTGACAAGGTTTTGAAAATGTCTTTATTTGAGAAAAAAGAACCTGAATTAAAACTAGAATCATTTGACATGAATGAGTTAGTGGAAGATGTTTTAGGGTCGATGAAATTACAATTTGAGAAGTTTTCTGCTAATGTAAATTTCCAATCAGAAGGTGCTAATTTTTTCATCAAAGGAGATAAAATTCACTTAACAAATGTCGTTTACAATCTCATCGACAATGCTTTAAAATACAGCAAAGAAAAACCCGTAATTGAATTGTTACTAAAAAATAAAAACAACCAATTACAACTCGTTGTCAAGGACAAAGGCATTGGCATTTCGCATGATTTGAAAAACAAAATTTTCGATAAATTCTTTCGAGTTCCACAAGGAGACTTACATGATGTAAAAGGTTATGGCTTAGGTCTTAGTTATGTTTCTGGAGTCATCAAAAAGCATCATGGAGATATTCAAGTAAATAGTCAAATAAACGAAGGAACTTCATTTATCATCTCACTACCAACTAATTATGAATAAAATAAAAATTTTATACGTTGAAGATGAACCTTATTTAGGTAAGATTGTAAAGGAGAGTTTGGAGAGTCGAGACTTCAATGTAAAGATGTTATTAGATGGTCGTGGAGTACGCGCTGCGGTAGAATCTTTTGAGCCTCAAATTTGTGTTTTGGATGTGATGCTTCCGTATAAAGATGGATTTACAATTGGTTCAGAATTACGACAAACTTACCCTCAACTTCCCATCATCTATTTGACTGCAAAAAACCAACAAAAAGACATTTTAAAAGGCTTTGAATCTGGTGGAAATGACTACATTAAAAAACCATTTAGCATGGAAGAATTGATTGTCAGAATTAATAATATTTTACATTTAGCCAAACCAAATTTCGAAGCGAAAAAACAAAGTCGTTCTATCGAATTAGGTCAATATATTTTTTATCCAAAGAAGTTTGAATTGCATTTTGGAGATCAGATAAAAAAGCTATCGAATCGAGAAGCACAGCTTTTCCATATTTTTTGTAACAATAAAAATACATCTGTAAAGAGGAAAGATATTTTGCTAGAAGTGTGGGACGATGATTCGATTTATAATTCTCGCAACTTGGATGTTTATATTACCAAATTGCGAGTTTATTTGAAAAAAGATCCGAGTTTAAAGATCATCACTTTGAAAGGAGTAGGCTACCACTTTGTGGTGGAATAGTAATTTTGAAGCTCCTGCTTCGAAGCAGGAGCTTCAAAATATTAATAAAACCTCCCTGCTTCCTTCGTTGAATTAATCACTTTCTTTACTCCACCAAAAACGAAATACGAAATTCCAACTGAAATATTTGTCACTCGATGTTTAGCGTTCTCCACAAAATCCATCGCATCTTCAGCTGCCATTATTTCTTTTAATCCCATATTATACCGAGCATCCAAAGTATATTTCCAACGATTAGTTCGGAAAGAAATACCACCTCCGAAATTCACTCCAACATCTAGTCGTTCTAATGATTCAACATCAAAATTATATTCAGTCGTTGTTGTTTCGTCATTCATTGCATTATAAAATTCTTCTTCGGCTTTTATTAAATAACTCACATTCGGCCCCGCATTAGCAAAAACTCGAAATTTACTTCCTACAGCAAATCCTGCTTCAATCATCACAGGCATATCTAAATAACTTGTATTTAAAGTCGAAGAACTATCTGAACTGTCCCAGGATGCCGTGAACCCTTTTTGGGAAAAAGTAACCTCAGGCTGCAATGCCACGATCGAACCTAATTGGAAATTTGCAAAAATACCAGCATTTACGCCATTGAGTTTAGCAGCTTTCAGCAAATCTCCATTTGTTGCTCTCAGATCAGATGCTTCAGACATATTCAGTCCTGCTCGAAATCCTAGTTCTAATTGTGCAGATAAAATTGTAGGAAGGGCAAAAAGGCAAAGAATAATTAATTTTCTCATTGTAAGATTTTTGGATTAAAGGAGGGTAAAATATCTAGAGGAAAAAATGTGCCATATTTTGATTAATTAGAATTTGAGTTAAGTTTGTCAAAAAATTACTGCCCATGTCTAATATGAAAAAATTATTACGTTCCATTCCTCAGGTAGGAAAAGTCAATTTTATCAGCATCAGGTCTGAGCGAAAAACACTTCCAACAACCTTGGAAAAGGTTAATATTTCGATTGAAAAGGGCTTGGATGGAGATCATTATCAAGGGAGCAGTAGAAAACGGCAAGTGACTTTAATTCAAGCAGAACATCTAAATGTTATCGCTTCGATTTTGGAAAAAAATAAAATAGATCCACTTTTAACTCGACGAAATATCGTTGTTTCGGGTGTCAATCTATTGGCTTTTAAAAATATGCAATTTCAAATTGGAGAGCACGTTATTTTAGAAATGACTGGAGCTTGTCACCCTTGCTCACAAATGGAAACTAATTTTGGGGAAGGTGGTTATAACGCGATGCGTGGTCATGGAGGAATTACGGCTAAAGTTATTCAAGGTGGGGAAATCAAAATTGATGATAAAATAAAATTAGTTTAAAATATATTTAGTGAAAAGAATATTCATTTCAAGAAAATTAAATTCAGATAGCATTTTCAAAATAAAATTGGAAAATGAAGGATTCAAGATTTGGGACGAGTCGCTTTTGGAATTTGAATTAGTTCCTTTTAACAAAATCCCAGATGTGGATTGGATATTTTTTTATAGTCAAAAAGGAGTTTCATTTTTCTTTAATCATATTACAAATAACAATATTCGACTTTCTGAAAAAATTCATTTCGCAGGCTTTGGAGAAAAAACGGCAAATACAATTGAGCAATTTACGAAATGCCATTTTGTAGGAACGGGAAATGCACAAACAACTGCTCCTGATTTTTTAAAAATTGCCAACGGAAAAAAAATTCTTTTTCCTCGTGCAGTAAACTCACAACGAAGCGTTCAACAACTTATTGATAGTCAATCAATTACAGAAGATCTAATTATATATAAAAACTTTCCAAAAAGAGAATTTAATATTCCTCGAATGGATTATTTATTTTTCATGAGTCCACTAAATGCAAAAGCATTTTTCCAAAAATATAAATTAGAACAGAATCAAAAAGTATTTGCAATTGGAAAAACAACTGCAAATGCATTGTTCGAATTAGGAGTAGAAAATGTAATTTTTCCAAAAAAACCATCGGAAGAGGAACTTATAAAATTATTGCTAGAAAATATGTAATCCACTCCACTTTAAGTTTCGTCTAAAATTCCAACTTTTGATTTTTATATTTGTTAGGTTTAACATCAATTAGTGACAAATCCAAAATATGATTTTTCAAAATAGCCAAATCAATGTTGCAGAACTTCCTTCGATCGATGAAATAGAATTTCAACGGCTCGATCCTGCACACGTTCGAGTAAAATATATTGCTAGCGCAATTTTCTTTTTAGTGATGTTGGCAGCAATTTTTTATTTAAGAACTCAACCTTTGATCGTTGATCATCCACGTTTGGGAAATGGTCTTTTGATCTTTTGGATTTCATGGGCAGTTCTATCTTTTACATTGACAAAAATGGGTTACGAAATCGAAGGCTATGCGCTTCGAGAAAAAGATATTGTACATATTAAAGGTGTAATCAATCGAAGACAAACTGCTATTCCTTTCAATCGAGTACAACATTGCGAAATCAAAGCTGGGCCAATTCAACGTTTTTTTAAATTAAAAACTTTGGAAGTTTACACCGCAGGAGGCCAAAGTAGCGACTTGAGTATCGACGGGCTTCGAGGAGACTATGCTCAAGTACTCAAAGATTTTATTATAAAAACCACAGGGCAAACAAAGCATGACGAAGAGGAATGATTTAGACTTTTTATCGGAACCTCAGCGACAATCGTCTGTGGCTATTTTCTTGATTCTGCTCAAATCCTTTCGAGTTATTTTGGGTCAGGCTTGGCCTATCTTTATAGCTTTGATTTTTAATCCGACTAAATCGAAAGACACTTATTTTGGATTGGCCATCATTGGAATTTCTGCGGCCTCCGCGATTCGTTCGATCATCTCTTATTTCAAATTTTATTATTATGTTAAAAACGATGAGTTAATTATTGAAAAAGGAATTTTTCAAAAAACAAAACTTAACGTTCCTTTCGATAGAATTCAAACAGTCAATTTTAAGGAAAATATTTTGCACCAATTTTTCAATGTGGTGAGTTTGGAAATAGATACAGCTGGTTCAAAAGGAAATGAATTTTCGATTACTGCTCTGAAAAAAGATAAAGCGATT
>CAJQQY010000430.1 GCA_905480595.1 uncultured Saprospiraceae bacterium
AACAGATTATCTTTTAAGTGATGAAGATGACTATCGTTGGATTAAACTTCTTCATTTTCCAATTTTAAAATCCTAGTTGTCCGCTCTCTCGTTTCTAAACATAATTCTCCATTTCCAATTAATGATTGACCATAAGTAGGAATCATTTCTTTGATTTTATTTTGCCAATCTTCTGATTTTATTTTTTCTGGAAAACATTTTTCGATTACATCTAACATTATACTTACGGAGGTAGATGCTCCTGGAGATGCTCCTAAAAGAGCTGCTAGTGATCCGTCATCATCAGTTACGATTTCAGTTCCAAATTGTAGTTTACCACCACCTTCTTGGTCTTTTTTAATAATTTGAACTCGTTGCCCAGCATAAGCTAATTCCCAATCTTGCATTTTTGCATTAGGATAATATTTTTGCAAAAATTCAAAACGTTCTTCTGGCGATTGCATCACTTGATCAATCAAATATTTTGTCAAAGAAACATTTTTGATTCCCGCAGAAAGCATGGGCCAGATGTTATGCATCTCTATCGAAAGTGGTAAATCCCAGTAAGAACCATTCTTTAAAAATTTAGTAGAAAAACCTGCATAAGGTCCAAAAAGTAATGCCTGTTTTCCATCAATATATCGAGTGTCCAAATGAGGGACAGACATAGGAGGATTACCCGTAGCAGCTTTTCCATAAACCTTTGCTTGATGTTGTTTTACGATTTCTGGATTGGTACATTTTAACCATTGACCACCAACAGGGAAGCCCCCAAAGCCTTTTCCTTGTTCAAGATCAGCCTTGTCTAATAATGGAATTGCTCCACCACCTGCTCCAATAAAAACAAAAGGACTCGTTACTGAAAAATCTTTGTTAGTCTCCAAATCTTCAATATCAATCTTCCAAGATCCATTCTTTAATTTTGTTAAATCTTGAATTTCTTGACCAAGGTAAACTTCGACTCCATCTAACGTTTTAAGGTATTCAATCATCCCTCTGGTGATTGCCCCAAAATTTACATCTGTTCCTATTTCCATAAAAGTAGCCGCAACGATTTCTGTTTGATCTCTATTTTCCATCATCAAAGGAGCCCAGCTTGAAATTTCCTCAAAATCTTCACTATACTTCATGTCTTGAAAGATTGGATATCCGATCATAGAATCATATCTTTTTTTCAAAAAACTAATGTTTTCCTCTCCCCAAACTAAGCTCATGTGTGGAATGTCATTGATAAAAGGACGTTTGAATGGGAAATTATTTGACTCTTTTAGGTAAGCCCAAAACTGTTTGGATACTTCAAAACTTGATGCAATTTTAAGTGCTTTTGTAATGTCCACCGAACCATCCTCTCGTTCAGGAGTATAATTTAATTCGCAAAAAGCAGAATGTCCAGTTCCTGCATTATTCCATGCATCAGAGCTTTCTGCACCAACTTTGTCTAGCCTTTCATAAATGAAAATAGTTGCTTCAGGCATTATTTTTTTGAGGATTACGCCTAAAGTTGCGCTCATAATTCCAGCTCCAATTAAAACGAAATCAGGTTGTTCTTGGGTGTTTTTCATAAAGGAAGTTTTCGAGTTTTTTTTAAAACCAAATGTAATTGATTAAATTGGTTTCTGAAATAATATCTCCGTAAAGAAAGTTTTTAGAAAAAATAAATTCAACCTATTTGTCGTAAAAAGAAAACCATAAGTCGAGAAAAAGGGTTGTAAGAAAGCGATTAATATATATTTAAGTTTCTTATTTTAATTTTGTTACAACAATACTTTTACGAAAAAATAATATCATTTTTATTATGAACGAAAGAATAGAAAGCTCGGATAAAATTATTAGAAATCATATCGTGTGGTCAATGGGAGCTGGGTTAATTCCAGTTCCAATTGCTGATTTTTTTGCGGTAAGTGCAATCCAATTGGACATGGTACGACAGATGTGTAAAGTTTATGATGTAGATTTTAAGGAGACAGAAGGTAAGGCAGTAATTTCTTCTATGACAAGTTCAGGCTTAGCAAGGTTGGGAGCAAATGCAGCACTAAAATTTATTCCTGGTGTAGGAACAATGATTGGTGGAATGACAATGGCTGTTTTATCCGGAGCGTCAACTTATGCTTTGGGAGAAGTCTTTAAAAAGCATTTTGAAACAGGGGGAACTTTCCTCGATTTTGATGTAGATCGATTGACGAAGATGTACAAAGAGAAGTTTGAGAAAGGCAAAAAGGTGGCTGAAAAAATCAAAAAGGAGCAGGAGAAAAAACAAGAAGTTGTTGAAAAAGCAGAGCATACAAAAATCCATATAAAGGAGCAAAAGGACGTAATATCAAGATTGACTGAATTGGGGAAATTGAAAGAAAGAGGCATCATCTCAGAGGACGAATTTAAAAAGATGAAGAAGAAAATTATAGAAGAATTTTAAGAGGTTTTTAATGATTATCGTTTGGTTAAGTAATTTATTTAAGCAAAAATTACTTAACCAAACGACTTATATTGAAGAAAACCATATTCATTTCAATCCCGTAAATGTCTTGTTTTTTTTCCTTTAGAGAAACAAAATCAAATCCATATTCCAGTCCCAAATAAGCAGTAATTGCGAGTACTAAAGCATCAATAATGTCATCAGGTTTCACTTCTTTTTTTAAAAACTGAGCACTACCTTTTTCAAATATTTCTCTCGATTTTGGAAAAATACTTTGCAATAACTCTAATCTTTCTTCAATTCCTTCCTTTTCTTTTTTTCTAAAGATCATTGGGGATTCATTATTCAAACTAGCGAAACATACCTCGGGATGAGCCTCAGAAATTTTAGTTTTGTAGGCTTTGTTT
>CAJQQY010000431.1 GCA_905480595.1 uncultured Saprospiraceae bacterium
TTGGATCATTTGGTGTTGGATAATCTACTACACCATCTCCATTTGTATCTACCCCTCCCGCCTCAATGATATCAGGGATACCATCATTGTCGCTATCCAAATCCAAATAATTAGGAAGACCATCTCCATCTTCATCACAAAATAATATAATCCCAAGAGCAATACCTTCTCTCCCACCAGCATCAATTGTAAAATCAAGTACACTAGCATCTTCAGAATAAAAAATTGTATTTCCTCCTGATTGTTCTGTATCTGTTGTTTGTATAGTAGTTGTATTTACACCAGTCCAAACACCTCCATTTCCATAAGTTTCAAGAACTGTCCAATTACCACCATTCGTGACAAACGATATACTTTCATTAGTATTATTAGTTGATTCAGCATCCAATGCTAATATATCTAGTGAAAATGGCAATCCATTTTTAGTCGCAACAAATGTTACCGTAAATGATGCATCTTGTGCATCTGCACCATATAATGCCTCATCAGCTCCTGCTGTATTATATAATTGATGCAAATATGCTCCTCCCCAAGTATTCATGTCTGTAGGAACATATGTACCTCCGTTGACCACATTTGAAAAGGTAGCTGTTATTGATAAGCCATTCGCTAAATTAAATGTCTGGCTATCACCATCTTGTATTCCATCATTAAAATCACCTCCACTCCAACTAAAGAAATATAACTTATCTTGATATGCTCCTGAACCAGAAGTAGAATTTGCTATACTCGAATCATCACATGCTTTTTCTAAAACATTAGGAATACCATCATTATCTGAATCCAAATCATCTACATCTCCAACTCCATCTCCATCAGCATCTGCTAAAGGAACAGACATAGTTCCTGTTACTTTAAAATTATCCATTGCAAACCACCAAGCATAGCTTCCTGTATAGGTAAAACGTACCTTGGCATTGGCCGAACCGCCAGCAGCAGTTCTAATATCAATAGACTCTGATGTGACTGAAGAGGCATTACTATAATTTGGATTACCAGTATGAGTCCTTACAGTTGACCAACTTGTTCCATTATAAACTTCTACTATAATTGTTGAACTACAACACTCTCTATATTGAAAATCGTATTCTAAATTTAGGGTGAGATTATAACTACTCGCATCAAATGAAGCGGTCTCTAAAGATGCATTTTGTGAATTACCGCTTCCATAATTATCACTATCTAAAATAGCAAAATCACCATCAAACGGAGTTCCAACTGCTCGAGATCCTGGATCATTAAATTGCCAAATTTGACCTGAAGAACCATTATCAATATTACTCCAACCAGTTGGCAGAGTTTGTCCCGAAAAATCTTCATCCATTATCGTAATCTGAGCAATTGAATTTTCAGAAAAGAAAAATGAGAAGAATAATAAAATTATTAAAGAAGAAATGTTTCGATCTGAAACTTTAAAAAAATTAAAATAACTCATAAAATGATGTTAATATTAGTTGTTAAAGTAAATATTAAGGGAGAATGAATGAGGGAATTTTTTACAATGTGAGGGAATTACAGAATCATAAATATCAAGATTGCCAAAAGCAAAATAAATTTCATCTAGAAAAATTGTAATATTAGTTTTTGGACAATCGTAAAGCTTAAGATTCTAAGCTAAGTATAAAGTGGATTCTAGTTTCTTATGTTTATTTATTAGTAATCACAGTAATATTTTCCAATATTTTAATACAAGAGAAAAAAATGCCAAGATATTTATTACTTACCACATAAATGCCACAAATGTGACATTGTAATTGTTAGTATATAAATAAATAATACTTATAAGTCACTAACTATCTATTCTCTACATATAATTATCTTAATAATTAACATAAAAAATGCAACAGACTTCCGCTTTTTCTCAATACTATTTAATTAAACTAATTTAATACAGAGGTCAAATACCTTCATTTAATTAAACTCTCTTTTTATTCTTTATGAAAAATTAAGAACGAGAGCAGATTTAGTTTATCCGCACCTCTCAATTACAAACCATATCAAATACATACTTTTTCCCAAACATTTAATTAAATTTGCCCTTCAAATTTCAGCAGGAAGTGTAACACCAATTTTACATTTCAATAAAACACAATGATTCAAAAACTTCTCATTAAGAACTACGCTATAATCGAAGAATTGGAAATCAATTTTTCTAGCGGACTCACTATTATCACAGGGGAAACAGGTGCTGGTAAATCTATTTTATTAGGTGCACTCGGTTTGATTATGGGAAATCGAGCTGATACAAAATCTCTTTACGACCAAGGAAAGAAGTGTATCATTGAGGCTTATTTCGAAGTAAAAAAATACAAAGTCAAAGCCTTCTTCGAAGAACATGAAATTGATTACTATGATGAAGCGATTGTGCGGAGAGAATTATCGCCTTCTGGAAAATCACGAGCATTTATTAATGACACGCCTGTCAATTTAAAAATGTTGCAACAACTAAGTGGTTCTCTTATCGACTTACATCAACAATTTGACACACTCGATATTCATAATGTTTCTTTCCAATTGCGAATGATTGATGCCCTTGCAGGTAATAATGATTTGTTGGAAAAATACCAATCGACCTTTAAGCAATACACAGCTGCTAAAAGAAATTTAGCGAAGCTGATTGAAAAAAGTCGAGCTGCTGATAAAGAAAGTGATTTCCTCAATTTCCAATTACAAGAATTTAACGAAGCGGAATTGATGGAGGGCGAGTTGGAAAAGATGGAGACTGAAATCACCAAACTGAGCAATGCCGAAGATATTAAACGAACGCTCGGCGGCGCATTCCAAAGCTTGAGTGAAAGTGAAAATTCAGTTATTTCTAATCTCGAAGAAATAGGAATGGCACTCGCAAGTCTTCGAAAAGTTTATCCTGATTTGGAAAAAATCATGGAACGATTCGACGGAGCTGTTTTAGAAATTCAAGATGTAGCTTCAGAATTTGAAAGAATTGCTGAAGAAACAGAATACGATGGAGAACGAATTTCGGAAATTCAAACTCGTTTGGATCTCATTTATAAATTACAAAATAAGCACCACGTCAAAACCGTAAATGAATTGTTAGATATTCAAGCGGACTTGCAAAGTAAAGTTGGTGCTTTTGCAGATTTGTCTTCTGAAATTGAACAGACAGAAAAAGATATTGAAAAATTTGAGCAAAAGTCGATGAAGTTAGCTGCTCAACTTTCGAAGAAAAGAAAAGCAGTCATTAGTGGTTTTGAGAAAAAAGTTCAAAAACTTTTAGTCCTTCTCGGAATGGAACATGCTCAACTAAAAATTGAAATTGGAGAATTAGAAGAATTATCTTCGACAGGTTTGGATGATGTAAATTATCTTTTTGCACCAAATAAAGGAAGTCAATTTTTACCTATCAAAGGAATTGCTTCTGGTGGAGAATTGTCGCGGTTGACTTTAGCGACCAAATCTTTAGTCGCAAGTGCAATTCCATTACCGACTTTAATTTTTGATGAAATCGATACTGGAATCTCTGGAGATACCGCTTTAAAGATGGGGGGAATTTTACATGACCTTGCTGATCAGCATCAAGTGGTAAGTATCACGCACTCTCCTCAAGTAGCTGTTAAAGCTGACAATCATTATTTTGTTTTCAAAAAAGTAAAAGACGATAAGACTGTTACTAGTGTTCGACTATTGACTCCTGATGAAAGAGTGCGAGCCATTGCCACGATGTTGAGTGGAAGTCCTCCGTCAGATTCAGCTTTGGAAAATGCAAAGGAGCTGCTTCAATTTTAGTAATTATTGATTATGTACAACAATAAAAAATTCAAGTCCATCGAAAACAGCGGAAGCGGTGAAGTCTCTTCCGAAACTATTTTCGAATATTTTCAAAAAGAAAATATTTTATGGGCGAATTACAGCGGCGGAAGTATATTGTTAGGAAATATCATCGGAACTGTTGATGAGCAAGGGGAAATCGAAATGCGATACCAACACCTCAGCAATGATGGAACTTTTAAAACTGGAAAATGTATTTCCTCTCCTGAAATTTTACCCAACAAAAAAATCAGGTTGCACGAAAGTTGGGAATGGACAAGTGGATTAGATGGAAAGGGAAATTCAATCATAGAAGAAATATAACATGAAAAAATTCAAGTTAAATACTGACAAAATAATTGGACTATCTGCCATGCTAATCAGTTTATTAACATTGATTATTTTCATTTATCAAACTAATATAATCCGAGAACAAAGTAGATTATCTGTAACACCTAGAATAGCTTTTAATACTAGTTTAGACACTCCAGATTCTGTTTCTGTTTTTTCATATTATATCCTTAATAAAGGTCTTGGACCTGCTATTATTGAATCTATCGAAATTATTCATGAGAGTAACCGATACAAATTAGATTTCCAGGATTTTGTAAAAAAGATCTATCCAAATTTTAATGACTATGGAACTGTCATTCAAAATATGTCTCTTGAATCTGGTTTAACTTTATCTGAAAAAGAAACTATAAAATTCTTTACTTTTAGATTTCCACAAAGAAAAACAGAGCCCTTTTTTAAATATCTAGGAGTGAAAGATGATGGAGAATTACCTTTTAATATCGAAGTAATCTATAGTTCTATTTACGGTGAAAAATGGAAAATTTACGCCAATAAAAAAGGACATCCAATAAAACTTTAATCATAATCAAAATAGTATAACCAATGTCAAACAACTTACTAGCAGGAAAAAGAGGAATCATATTCGGAGCTTTGGATGAGCAAAGTATCGCTTGGAAAGTGGCTGAAAAATGTGTCGAACAAGGCGCAAAAATCACTTTAACTAATGCTCCAGTTGCCTTGCGTTTTGGAACAATCAATGAACTTGGCAAAAAGCTAAATGCAGAAATTATTCCAGCAGATGCAACTAGCGAGGAAGATTTAGAAAATCTAATTACTAAATCAATGGAAGTGTTAGGTGGAAAATTAGACTTCGTTTTGCATTCCATCGGGATGTCTGTAAATGTTCGTAAGAAGCGATCCTACACCAATCTCAAATATGATTGGATGCAAAAAACGTTCGATATTTCTGCGATCTCTTTTCATAAAGTAATGCAAAAATGTATGGAGTTAGATGCAGTTAATGATTGGGGGAGTATCATGGCATTGACATATATCGCTGCGCAAAGAACTTTTCCAGATTATAATGAGATGGCTGAATCAAAAGCATTATTAGAATCTTTTGCAAGAAGTTTTGGCTACCATTATGGCGCACAAAAGAAAGTCCGAGTAAACACCATTTCTCAATCTCCTACTTGGACAACTGCAGGAAGTGGTGTTAAAGGTTTTAAAGAGTTCTTCGACTATGCAGATAAAATGTCTCCACTTGGAAATGCACCAGCAGAAGCATGCGCA
>CAJQQY010000432.1 GCA_905480595.1 uncultured Saprospiraceae bacterium
AAGAGGTCCAGAGGCCATTGTTCCTGTTGCTAATTCTGGTGAATAACCTCTATTCAACATCGTTGGTAAACTAATCAATCCCATTGTAATTACTGTCGCTCCGACAATACCTGTCGATGCTGCTAACAATGCTCCTACAACTACAACTGAAATAGCTAGACCTCCTTTCATTTTCCCAAAAAGCATTGCCATCGTTTCGAGTAAACTTTCGGCAAGTCCCGATTTTTCCAACATGATTCCCATAAAAACAAAAAGCGGAACTGCCAACAAAACCACGTTCGTCATCGTCCCCATTATCCGAGAAGGCAACATCGAAAAGTCTGAAGGATCTAAAAAACAAAGAGCATAAATAGTCGAAATCCCCCCCAATGTAAAAGCAACTGGAAAGCCATAAAGGATGAGTAAGAAAATGCTAATAAAAAGTATAATTGCTAAATATTCCATTTCTGATTTTTCGTTTTGTTTGAATTAGTTTTCTTTTGCCGTTTTATATTTCAAAGTCAAAACAGAATTTGCGACCATCGCCAATGCTTGCAATAACAATAAACTTGCACCAATAGTAATCGTAGATTTTACAATAAATCGAAAAGGTAATCCATTTGGATTAGGTGAGCCTTCCAATATTTTAAATGAACCTAAAGCATAATCATAGGAGACATAAATAATCAAACAACACCAAGGAATCAAAAACAATAATGCTCCTACAAGGTCAACTAAGGCTTTATCTTTTTCCGGAAATTTTGCATAAAACAAATCTACTCGAACATGTTTGTCATGTTTTAAAGTATAACCTGCTCCTAACAAAAAGATCATTGCAAAAAGATGCCATTCCAACTCTGGTAACCAAACTGGTTCGCTATCGAATATCATTCGTCCTAATACTCGGCCACATACTAGCACAACTAAAATACCAGTCAACCAGGCAGCTGCTTTGCCGATATTCTCATTAATGATATTGACAATATTGATGAACTTTTGAAGTAGTTTTTCCATAAAAGAAGAAGTTGATTTTTACGCTTTGTAAAAAACGACAAAAAATCAATGAATCAAAAATTAATTAAAAGGAAAACCATGAGTAGTGATCTCTATTTAATTTACTTCTTACTCCCTCGGAAATATTTAACGGAAGTTTTTAACGACTGATTAGAAATATCAATCAAGCGGTAAGCGATACTATGGTGATCAACTTTGAAGTCCTCACTATTTTGATCTAATTGATAAAAAGTAGAAGGTGTAATCTGAACTAAAATATTATCTCGTTGGATGGATTTTTCCACATGAAAATGCCCACAAAAAATATTGATAAACCCTCGGTAACCAAAAAGCACCTCCTGAATATCTAGAATATTTTGCAACGGATATTTACTATCCATAAATAAAACGTCTGCTTTAACCGGTGGATGATGCGTAAAAATTACATAATTATCATTTCCATTTTTAAGTTGACGATCAAGCCATTTGAGTTGGTTTTCAGAATGAAAACCTTTAGATGAGTCTAAAAATATACAAGTTGCTTTGCCTAATTTCTTAGCAAAGTATAATTCATCATCTGTGATTAAATGTTCTATTTGAAAAACCTCGGCCATCATTGGACAATTATCATGATTCCCTCCAATCACATCGTAAGGGACTCGAGTCAAGTCCAATTGTTCTCTAATCCACTCATAGATTTTTACATCACCAATATCATAGCACAAGTCACCAGAAATCACCAAGTGGTCAGGTTTCGCCAGACGAGCAGCACGCAGAATTCTTTTGAAATTCTTGCGAACATCTATATCAAACGGAAATTCATTTTCCTTGTCGATATGTAGATCGGTGATTTGAATAATTTTCATCTAATAATATGCTAAATTTTGAAGCCTAAGAACGCAATTTTTTTAATTAAAATCGAATTTCGTTCCATTTTCTTATTTCAATGAAATTTAATACGAAAATTAACTTTTCCATATCTTTAATAAAATATGGAATCTCAATTTTAAACTTTCTCTTTTCCCTTCCGTTAATCATTTAATTGATTATTTTTGCGAAAAAAATACCTACTTATAAATAAAAAATAACATGAGTATAGTTGAAATGAAAGTCCCTGTAATTGGGGAATCTGTGAACGAAGTAACGCTTTCTCAATGGTTGAAAGGCAATGGTGACTATGTGAAATTGGATGAGCCAATCTGCGAATTTGAGTCAGACAAAGCAACTTTGGAATTCCCTGCGGAAGCTGCAGGAAAATTAATCTATGTAGCTGCAGAAGGCGATGATTTGGAAATTGGGGCTTTGGTTGCCACAATCGATACAAGCGTTGCTGCAGAAACTTCTGAACCTACTGCAACTCCAGCACCTGCAAAAGAAGAAAAGAAAGAAATTGTTGCTGAAACCGCTGCTCCTGTTGCAGCACCTGCGACAGCATCTTCATCATATGCTTCAGGACATCCATCTCCCGCTGCTGATAAAATTTTGAAAGAAAATGGCGTAGCTGCTAATCAAGTGAGCGGAACTGGTGTGGATGGTAGAATTACCAAAGAAGATGCTCAAAAAGCAGTTACCTCAAAATCTAGTGCACCCACTC
>CAJQQY010000433.1 GCA_905480595.1 uncultured Saprospiraceae bacterium
AACGAGAGACGATTTAATTGCCATCGCCAAGAAGAACAAAGTTCCTATCGAAAAGACCCTAAAAAAATTAAGATATGAGGCGGAATTAGAACTACTCCAATCTGAATTTGTCAACCTTCAAAAATGGATTCAGAAAAACAACATGAGAGTAGCTGTAATTTTTGAAGGAAGAGATGCTGCTGGAAAGGGAGGTTCTATCAAACGGTTTAAAGAGCATTTAAATCCTCGTTCTCACAGAGTGGTCGCTTTGACCAAACCTACCGATGTTGAAAGAGGACAATGGTACTTCAGAAGATATATCAAGGTTCTGCCAAATGCAGGAGAGATTGTTTTCTTTGACAGGAGTTGGTACAATCGTGCTGTAGTTGAACCTGTAATGGGTTTCTGTACTGACGATCAATACAAAAAATTCATTCATCAAGTTCCTGAATTCGAACACCTTCTTTATGAGGACAACCTTGTCATTATAAAATTCTGGTTTTCCATTTCACAAGATGAACAAAAAAAGAGATTTGATGCTCGGTTGAGTAATCCATTGAAACGATGGAAATTTAGTCCCGTCGATATGAAAGGTCAAGAAATGTGGGATGATTACACTTATTACAAAGAACAAATGTTCAGTAAAACACATACTAATTTTAGTCCTTGGATTATTGTCAAAACTAATGATAAAAAACAAGCAAGATTGGAAAGTATGAGATATGTATTATCTCAATTTGATTATGAAGGAAAGGGTAAATCTAATATAGAACTTCTACCCGACCCTAATATCATTATGCGTTATCATAGAAGTGTTGTACAAATAGATATATAAAAAAATGAGCGAAAATAAATTATCAAAAGAAGACATTGATCTTCTTCACACAAAAATTGGTTTGCATTCTCTTTTAAAAACAAAGAAAACTAATGTTTTTAAAGCATTACAAGAAACCAAAAACCTCATGGAGCTTAAGAAAAAACAAGAGGATCTAATTAAGCTTCAAAATTGGGTTATTAAAAATGATAAAAAGGTTGTCATCCTTTTTGAAGGTAGAGATGCTGCTGGAAAAAGTGGTGCACTACGCAGAATAACTGAATATATCAATCCTCGGCATTTTAGGATTGTTGCATTGAATGTGCCAACAGATGACGAAAGAAAACAATGGTTTTTTCAAAGGTATATCAATGAATTACCTAAACCGGGTGAAATAGTTTTCTTCGATAGAAGTTGGTATAATCGAGCAGTCATAGAACCTGTCAATAATTTTTGTTCGGATGAAGAATATAAAGTTTTTATGGCCCAGGTTAATCAGTTTGAAAAAATGTTGAGCCAATCGGATACTTATCTCATTAAGTTTTATTTTTCTATTACTAAATCGGAACAAGCAAAACGATTTAAAGAAATTAAAAATAATCCTTTGAAGAAATGGAAAATGACAAAGTTAGATGAAAAGGCTCAGGCATTGTGGGATGACTACAGTTTCTATAAAACGAAAATGTTTGAAGAAACTAATTCAAAACATGCCCCATGGACAATCATCGATGCTAATCAGAAATTTAAAGCAAGATTGAATGCCATCTCATATATTCTAAAAAATATTCCTTACCAATAGAAATTGATTTAAAGCGACCTTGACAGGAATCGGATAATAATTTATCCGATTCCTTATCAATTTTAAATATAAAATGAAATTTTCTTACTGCCGTTTTAAAATCAAGAAATGTCTATCCATAACATTCCCTACAAAAATTAAGTCTTCATACGTCGTTGCAACCGTAGATGCCGACATATTTGATCCATCACCTTCATAAATTTTTTCGATAGTATAATCTCCTTTTCCTCGATAATCAATTGTAATAATTTCAGACGGAGAAATCTCTTCATTACCTTTGGCGTACTCTCCAAAATGAATCAAATTCGGATGACATCCAATCCAAAGTTTTCCATCTTCTCCAAATTCAATATTATCTACTCCTGTTCCACAAGGAATATCTTCTATAAAAGTTAAATCGCCATTCGCTGCCGTCTTGTAAACTTTTACTAAAAAATCTCTCGGCGAAGCTACATATAACAATGCTCTTACGGGGTCGTAATTAATCCCATTTGCATAAGCTATCCCTGATGCTACTTCTCTAAAATTCTCTCCATCATAATAAATTACATTAGATGCTCTTAGTCCAATATATTCTTCTGCCAGCTTTCCGAAACCGTCATTATATCCATGATCGTTGGAAAAATAAAACCGTTCTTGATCTATGGCTACAATATCATTCGGACTAAAAATCATATCATCCACAAAAATGGGAGCTGAATTTAATTGCCCATTTTCTAGTATAAAACTCTCAATCATATGCACATTTTCATCAGGATGATTGATCGCATAAATTTTATATTTGGCAGAATCAATTTTTATCATCGAGATTCCATGAGGGTAAAATGGCGTGGAAGCATTTTTGGAATGAGTCAATAATTTGGGAGGTGACAATGGATTTTTTAAATCTAAATAATACAATCCACCATGTTGCGGTTTTTTATCTCTTCGACCAGCTCGATCATCCGAGGAAATTATCATAAAATGATCTTCCCTACTCAATTGCATATCTTCCGCCCCGGGAATCTGAACTTTCATTAATACTTCTCCAGCAAATTCATTTTTTATTTCCCGAAAAAAACCGGTAGAATAAAACATATGCAAAACAAACAAAACTAAAACTAACACCAATCCAAAAACAATTTTCAATATTTTTTTCATTTTTTCTTTTTAAAGTTCAATTAAAATGACCAGGAGTTATTAACCATCAAGCAAATAATCCACTTTTCGACGAATGGTGAAATTAATTAATATTTATTTACGTTGTATTGGATAATTTAAAGAAAATGACTTCTTTTGGTGACAAGATTCTTAACTAAAACCAAACTACACATGGGAAATCTATTTGATGGTCTTTTTTTGTACGAAGTAATTTTAATGCTTTTAGGCTCTGTTTTATTTGGAGTGGTTATTTTTTTGATGGTAAAAAATAAGGAATTAAATAAAAATCATTTGATGGGAATTAGTTTAGCGATTGTCATGATAGCATTTCCAAGTATTAAATCCTTTTCAATTTCAGATGGAATTATTAATATCGAAAGAGACTTAGAAGAACTGAAAGAAAATCCAAATGATAAAACGTTGGAAAAATCTTTGGAACAAGATTTAGGATCAATTGGTGATCGACCAATTAACAACGCTGAACGGTTGACTACCTTGAGTCAAGCAAATTTAGAATTAGGAAAAACAGAAAAAGCAGCATCTTTGGCCAATGAGGCTTTAATCAAACAACCTAAAAATATGCAAGCTGCCGAAGTAGTTAAAGTTATTGAGTTGGATAAAAAAATTGAAAAAGTTAAATCAAATCCAAACGATCAAAAAGCCAAAGAAGAACTCAAAGCAGATATTAAAAAACTGAAAGAAATTCCAACAAGTAGTGGTAGAAGAACAAGTCATATCGCACAAGGATATGAAGCTCTGGGAGATGAAGTGATGGCAAAAGCATACGTAGATTCCACAAAAATTTATCAACCTAAACATCCATTCATTAAAAAATATGAAAATAAAAAACCTTTGATCCCTAAGGATGATAAAAGTGAGATAAAAGCTAATACAAAAGAAGAAACTGGTAAAAATTAAAAAATAGATATATTTAAAAAAAGGTGTAAATCTAAACAGTTTACACCTTTTTTATTTTTAACTTTATAGCTACTTATTTCAACTTCTCTAACAGGATTAACAACACATTTACATTGTTCTTCAAACCTTCAACAAACCAAAAAGATGCCTACTTCAAAACTTAAAATCCAACTCCACGGTCAAAATATTGAAACTCAAAAGCAAGACTTAGATCTTACTTTTGCTGATTCAGCTTTTGAGCTTTCCAAAACTATTGAAATCAATTCCACTCGTGGAAGTCATGATGAATTAATTTCAGAAGAATTAGATAAAAAAGATTTAGTCGAATTTGAATTTGAAGACGGAACGATTTGGGTAACTCCTTCGCCTGAAATCAATACACTTTTCCCTTCCAATAATCGATCCGATGAATCGAGTACTTTCATTCCAAATGCGTTGGAAATTCCAACCGAGAATAGAAGCATCGTTCGGAAGGTTTATTTGAAATTTGTAAAAATATTTAAACCAAAAGAAGTTGTTGCTGAATTTTCAGCGATGCTGATTGCTCAAAAAATTGAGTCAGGCATCATGGAAAATGAAGGTGTCGTTCATATCAACTCTTCATTTAAATTATCTCCTTTTGGATATGATGAAAAGAATCCAAGTATTGATATTTCGAACCCAGTTTTATTCTTTTTGCATGGAACAAGTTCAAGT
>CAJQQY010000434.1 GCA_905480595.1 uncultured Saprospiraceae bacterium
GAAATTCCATTTTCAGTTGCCAACCAAGCATGATAATCCTTAGAATTTATTTCATGACTCACAACCCAAATGTCAGTTGCATTGGCATGCAAGACTGCGGTTATTTTTCCAGTAGGATTATCCAAAAGTACATCACCAACATTAGATACAACATCACCAAGTCCTCCATCTAAAGTCAGATCAATTTCAATCCAACTTAAAAATGATCCTGCAAATCCTGAATTATTAATTATCATATAGTACGAATGGTCAGAGCCAGGTTTTGGAATAGCAAAAATGGGGTGAGTTAGTGCGGTGTTTGCTTGAATCGAACTATTAGGCATTACCTGATGCTCTTTATTAAAAATCGCAAAACCATCAGAATAGAAAAGTAAATTTCCTTCTTCGTCAGACATGCTCACAGAATTTCTTTCAGCAAAGAAAGAAAAATTCGGAGTAGAGGTTATCGTTATTGGATCAGTATTAAAATCCATCCAATTGCTTAGTCCAAATATCCAATTATTGGTCTCTTTTTGAGAGAAGGAAAAATTTGCCAGAGAAAGGCATAGAAGAAGGAGGTATAATTTTTTCATAGTTCTTTTTTATTGATTGAAAAAGCAGAACACATAATGAGGTGCTATAAATATAAAGAAATGCTGCCTGTTGAGAGAGGTTAAATATAGTTTTGTCAAATGTTTAAAAAAAAAAAGCCCCGAAATGGTTATTCACTATTTCGGGACTTCTATTTTATTTAATTGATAATTAAATAATTTCAGCACCAAGGCATTGATCAGGAATGGCGAAAGCTTCGACCAAAAATAGAGCTTCGTTGCGTAAGTTTTTAGATAATTTTTCCACCATTTGACGGATAGCTTTAGTTTTTTTGCCTTCCATATAATCTTTTTCTAGGTACCAACCTTTGTGCTGTTCGATAGTCGAAAGCGCATAAAGGTCACACATGGTTTTAAGTTGTTTTTTCAAATCAGTATCTTCCACATTCTTAATTACTTCGATAAAATTCTCCAAAACAATTCTTTCAATATAGGCTTCCGCTAAAACCAGCATATGGTTTTGGCAACGTAAATATGCGTCATATGGATTTGTTCTTTTTTTGATGAAATTTTGCATCCGTTGCCCAACTGAAATCAGATTGGCTCGCTCTCGATACTGGAAAGCAGCCAACTGAAATCCTGGATCTAAGAGATGTTCTTGATCTGATTTTCTAATGGCAATTGGATTCCGTTCTGCCACAAGCGTCAAAAATTGATCACTTAAAAAACGAACAATTGGCATATAACCTCCTCCATGAAATTCTTGTCGAAAATCAGACAAAAGCCCTTTTGCAACTAATTGCATCAGTACCGTATTGTCTCCTTCAAAAGTGGTGAAAATATCGGTGTCCGCTTTCAAATCTGCAAATCTATTTTCTGCTAGATATCCTTTTCCTCCACAAGCTTCTCTACATTCCTGCAACGTGTCTGTGGTAAACCAAGTAGTGTAAGATTTTAAACCAGCAGCTAAAGTTTCGATTTCTCGAATATCCTCTTCCGTACTATTCGTGTATCTTTTTGCTAGATGTGAAAGTGCAAAATCTAAAGCATAGGTCTTCGCAAGACGAGGCATCAATCTTTTTTGGTGACTTGGATAATCAAGTAATAGTGTTTCAGGTTCCCTATTATTTGGCCCAAATTGACGACGCTTTAAAGCATACTTTATGGCAATTGCTAAACCTGATTTAGTGGCACTTAATCCTGCTCGCGGCACACTCACTCGACCACCTACTAGTGTTCCAAGCATAGTGAAAAATCGTTTGGAAGGATTTTCAATATCACTTGTGTAATTTCCATTTTCATCGATATCTCCAAATCGGTTGAGTAAATTCTCACGAGGAACTCTAACCTGATTGAACCAAATTCGGCCATTGTCTACTCCATTCAATCCTAACTTGTAACCACAATCTTCCACTCTAACACCTGGCATCAAATTGCCATCTTCGTCTTTCATAGGAACTAAAATCGTGTGCACGCCATGCTCTTCTCCATCCACAATTAATTGAGCGAAAACACTTGCCATTTGTCCATGCAAAGCATTTCCGATATATTCTTTCCCATCATTTTCAGTAGGAGTATGGATAATTATTTCGTCGGTAGACTTATCATATGTAGCTGTTGTTTTTAATTCTCTAACATTTGAACCATGACCAGTTTCTGTCATCGCAAAACAACCCGCTAACTTTAGAGTACCAATATCATTCAAATATTTTTTATGATGTTTCTCTGTTCCTAGATTTTGAACACTTCCTCCGAACAAACCAAATTGTACTCCAAATTTTATCGCCAAACTCAAATCATGATAGCCTACATTTCAAAGATTGCAATGTATGCTCCCATGTCTCCACCACCTCCATATTCTTTTGGATAAGCCACAGCGCCAAAACCTTGATTCGCCAACATCTTACACCAATTCATAACTTGATCTCGATAGGCATCTTTATCTCTTAAGGTTTTGTATTTAAAAACAGGATCTTTTAATAGCGTTCGCATCCGATTACGAATTTCTGAGTAATCATCGTCAAGCAACTCTGTCATTTTTTCAATATCAAAACTAGGTCTGTTTAGAATTTCTGAAACTTCTGTTTCCCTTTGTTTTTGAGAAAAAATATTTCTGAATGTTTCTAAGCTTTCACAACCAATAGCCTTTTCTAATTCTTCTAAGGCTGATTTGGTCTCCTCTGAATTCCATTGTAAAATATCGTCACCTATAGCCGTTTTTCTAGCCATTTCAATTCCTAGGTTAGAAAGGGATTGTCGTTCTTCGCAAGGCAGTTGAGCAGCTGATTTTTTGAGTAGACTTACCCAATGTTTAAATTCTGCTTCTGAAGGTGGATTAGTAGGGTTTCCCCATTTCGTGAGAGTGGTTCTATCTTCTTCAGTTAAAAAATTAAGTTCCTTAACTTTTTTCTTAATTAATTTCACTTCACTTGGGCTCAATAAAGAGTCTGCCCAACCGACATATAATAAAGGTAGAATACTCATAACTCCAGGAGAGTAGGATGGATAAGAAGGAGGTTGTTGACTCATAATTATATTTTTTAAACTTTAAGAGTTATTTCAAATATAACAAATGAAAACGGTTTGATGTTCTTGCGCTTAGAATTTAAATCAATCTTCTTAAAACTATAATTTCATTTTTTGGCAAAAAAATAGATGACTAAATTCTTCAGAATTTAGCCATCTATGAAATAGTGTATTTGAAATAGTGTTTTACAGTTGTCGATAGTGTGAGGGGTTCATCAACAATAACTTTATTACAAAAAAAATGCCAAACATTATTTTTTTTTGTAATAAGAGACAAACGGTTTTCGGATAAAACGGTTTAAAAATAATAGGAACCGCGAGAGGCGGTTCCTATTTAAAATCAAAATTTGTTTGGGTTATTCCCCTGTTTTACTTTTATCTGTTTGAATTGGTGAGTTAAAAAACTCAAAGGTGTGTTGTTTTAAGTTTTGCTAGATAAAAGCGTTTCTGTATAAAAGAGGATTCTGAGTGAGTTGTTGCTTTTAAGACGGGGGCAGTTTTGCTAAGTCACGTTTTAAAGAAAAAATATATTTTTCCTTTTATATAAAAAAGGCTGCCAGAAGGAGGCAGCCTTTGATCTAAAAAACAGACTATGAGAAAACCGCTATGAGAGGTATTTTTTTGGGGGATTACTCCCCCTGATTTGAAGATAGAAAGAGTAGGGTAGTGGCGCGAAGTCAATCGACCAACTAGGTTACTTATTCCAAATAATCAAATCAATATTTTGAATGTTAATTGTAATTATTTTGATTTAAAGTCGTGCAATTGAATCGCCGTTGATAACAATCCCACCTCCTAGAATATCATGTAATTTGTATAAATTATTTACGGTAGGCAATACTCCTTCTTTTTCGATTGCTATAATTTCTTCCAGATCCACTCCTGACATTCGAGCTAAATATTTTTGAGAAAAACCTTTTTTGATTCGAGCCAACTGGATTTGTTGACCAATAGATAACTGATATTTTGAAGCAGGAACAACTGTAGCTTTTGCTTGAGGTAAAGGTGCTCGGTGATCTACCATGCTTATCAATGTGGCAATAAGAATTCCTGAGAAAATAAACTTTTCCATAGTGTTTCAATATTTTAAATTCGAATGAGGGAATAAGATTTTTAAAATTTTGGTGTCTCGAAATGTAAAATTCTATTTTCTACAGATTGTCGTATTCATATAGTTTATACTTTTCAATCGTGTTGATTAGTTTGTTTGCATATCTTTTGTCGGTGGCGTAGCCTTGTGTTTTTAGGCCGACTGCCCATTTTTTATAATCATTTCCATGAGATTTTAAAGCTTTGTAGCGAGCACCTGAAAGAAGCGTGCTATGCGCTCTGAAGCTGTCATTTACGCTAGCATATTTTCTAAAAAAATCCTTGTGATGATCGTCCGTTGCATTGGAACAATGTCCTTTTTTGCAATTTCTCGAAAAGCATTTCATTCCAAAAAAGTTGTTATTATTTCGAGCTAATCGACTTGTTCCTGCACGACTTTCAATCAATGCTTGTCCCATTTTAATGCTTACTGGAATTCCATAGAGTTCCATTTCTTTTTTTGCAACGGGAACATATTTTTTGATAAATGCTTTGACTTCATTGTTGGAAAGGGCACCTGCCGAAACTGGCGCATAAGGATTGGCAACAGCTTGAGCAAAATTGCTTGTTTGATAACCATTGTCATCGTCATCTGCAACTGCTGAAAAAGGAGCGCTTAAATTGAAATTGAAACGCATGTCTTTTTTCAATAAAATATATCCTGCAAAAACTACTAGACCAATTTTCATCCAAGGGATATTTTTTAACTCCACTTGAGGTGCCATATTGAAATCCATTTCAGAAGTTTTCTTATGAAATTGGTATTTCAAAGAAGTCAAAGGTTTTTTTAAACCTGTCAAAATTTTAGTTCCTAAACTCGAAAGTGTAGGTGACACAGTTTCTTTAAAAAAAGAACCTTTAATCATGTCGGCGTTTTCAACTTCAATTTCTACTTTTGGCGGATTATTCACGATGTCCCACTCAATCTCAGTAGCAGATTCTTTAGTTTGTATGGTATTGATGTGTGAATGTTTTTTCATTGTAGGATTCTTTTTGTACTTTGTGTTTTCGTTTTAAATGAATTTGTTTCTGTTTTCATAAGTACGATACAAATATCAAACAAAAAGTTTTTAAAAACAAATTTTTTCAAACAATTTTTTTTAAAAATATGGCAGACTTTTCAAACAATATAGTAAATCAAAGGTTTCGGCTCGTTTATAGCGCTCTTGAAAGATTGAATTTAATTAAAGGAAAATCAGATATTGCAGCACATTTAGGTACATATAACCATGTTGTCAACAGTATTTTGAAAGCTCAGAGGAATATTACAGTCGAACAACTCAACAAATTGTTTGAAGTATTTCACATTAATGCAAATTACCTTTTTGGGTTAAGTGAGGAGATGTTTATGGAAGGATATGGCCAGTCAGGAGATTTGCAAATTCGATCAATTAATGAAAAAATGATGACTGGTCGCCGCAATATTGTTTTGGTTCCAGACAAAGCAATTGCAGGTTATGCCACACAACATCAGGATAAAGAATATTTAGAAAATTTGCAGAAATTTTCAATTCCAGGTATGGATGGAAATTTGGTGGCTTTCGAAATTAGTGGTGATAGTATGATGCCTAATATTACAAATGGTGATTTGGTGGTTTGTGAACCTGTAGAGCGAGGAGATCCCTTGCGAGATAATCACATATATATAGTAGTAACTGATGTGGTTGTAGCTAAAAGAATTCAACAAATCAGAGAAGATAATCATGTGACGAGTTTGAATTTGATTTCTGATAATAGTATGGTTTTCAAACCATATCAAGTGAATGTTGATGAGGTGCAACAGATTTTGAGGGTGAAGTGTCGATTGACTACTTCTGCGATTGCCTAAAACCCCTGTGCTCTAAAGAAGGACGATTTATTGGAGTTTTTTCTAAAAAACAAAAGACCTTATTCTTCCAATTGAAAGAATAAGGTCTTTTGATTTACCAATCGTTAGTTTTTATGTTTTCGGTTAGGGAACAAGGTTTTTATTTTTAAAAATATAAAATATCAAGCAGCTTTTCCAAGTTCAATTTACTCTGTCCTTTTGTGTGAATGTTTTTTCTGAAAATAAAATTATATTTTCGCGATCGGCATTTGAACAAAATGAAATAGAATGGTATTGAATTTGAGGTACAACATTCAACTTCCTTCCATTAATTTAAATTTATCCAAAATAATTATCATGAAAAAATCGCTAATTTTAACATTAACCCTAGTTTTTTGTATCGGAATGTTTAGTTCTTGCTCAAGAAAATGTAGAGGAGGTGGATGGTATGGAGATCGTAACTTGGGTTATGTTCCTCAAAAAAATAAAACAGACGAAGCTGCTGATTTGGCTTCTATTTATACTTCAGAAGAAGAATGTGAGGAAACCGCAGATTAATTTTACTCACAACTCTAAAAAAGCCGCTTGAAGCATTTTGTTTCGAGCGGCTTTTTTTATGGAGAAAAATGAGGGCTTTGGTGGAGATTCTTTATTTTCGCGTTTTGAAATAATTATTCATCTTAGCTCAATCTTTTGATTATTCAATATTTATTCAACAGAGGCTAGGAGTGAAGTAAAAAACAACCAACAATGAAATTACTACAAGACAAAGTTGCACTTATCACAGGAGGCTCTCGGGGAATAGGAGAAGCCATTGCCAAAAGATATGCTGAACAAGGCGCTTCAGTTGCTTTCACTTATCGTTCATCTGAAGAAGCAGCTAAAAAGATAGAAGCTGAACTTCAAGCCATGGGCGTCAAAGCAAAAGGTTATAAATCAGATGCAAGTTCTTACGAGCAAGCAGAAGCTTTGGTGAAAGAGGTTTTAGAAGAATTTGGTCAAGTGGATATTTTGATAAATAATGCTGGAATTACTCGTGATAATTTAATGCTTCGAATGAGTGAAGAGCAATGGGATCAAGTGATGGAAACGAATTTGAAATCAGTTTTCAACTTGACAAAACAAATCATTCGACCAATGATGAAAAACCGAAGTGGTTCAATTATCAATATGAGTTCTGTAGTGGGAGTTTTTGGAAATGCAGGGCAAGCTAACTACGCAGCATCAAAAGCTGGAATTATTGGTTTTTCAAAATCAATTGCAAAAGAAATAGGCTCAAGAGGAATTCGATGTAATGCAGTTGCTCCCGGTTTTATCGAAACAGATATGACTGATGAGTTGGATGAAAAAACAAAAGCAGCATTCCTGGCAAGTATTCCAATGAGACGATTGGGCGCTCCAAATGAGGTGGCAGATGTATGTGTGTTTTTGGGATCAGATATGTCGAAATATGTTTCAGGGCAAACGATTAGTGTTTGCGGAGCATTGAATACTTAGATCTAAATAATTTAGTCACAAGGTGAATAAATTTGAGTATTCAACTGAACTATCGGATGAATGCTAAATTGTAAAATAAAATCACCTTGTGGCTATTTTCTAATTGCCTCGAGATCATGAAAATTATTTGTGGATAAAATGATGAATATCTGTGGCTAAGAGATCATCAAGCGATTGGACTAGGCAAGTTGGTTTGATAGATTCTATTTTTAAATCTTCAATCGAGATCCACTTAAAAATATAGGTTACTCCAAATTCTTCTACTTCGAAATCGTCTGAGGGAATCGTGCCATCTTGTAGTTCAACATGGTGAATGAATTCTAATTCATGATAATCTAATTGATTATAGACGAAGAAATTTTCTACCACATATTTTAGTGATTTTACCTCGACCGTACAATCGAGCTCTTCTTGAAATTCTCGTTTCAAAGTTTCTTTTGAATCTTCCAAAAATTCAGCTCGACCACCAGGGAGCATCCATGATTTTCCGCCAACATATTTGTGAAAAAGAATTTTTCCTTCTCGATGAAGAATACCTGAAATTCGGTAATTGAATTTTTTGTTGTCTTGCTGAAAGTTAATCATAGGATATATTTTTTCAATATGAACCTTGGTCGCTTCGCTGGATGAACCACGGATTCTTACTATTCGTGGTTTGTGGTTCGACCAACGAAGCGACTATAATTCAATAAAATCAATACCAACGAATCACTTCCTCTGCTGGCTTCCGTTTAAAATTAGGAACCTGAGCATCCTCACTCGGATAACCAACTGGAAGTAATAAATATGCTCTTTCATTCTCAGGTCGATTCAATATTTTTTGTAAAAAATTCATTGGACTTGGCGTGTGTGTCAAGGTAACCAAACCTGCTTGATGAATCGCTGAAATCAAAAATCCACATGCAATCCCAACAGACTCATTGACATAATAGTTCTTTTGGCGAGCATTATTTTCATCTAAATCATAAGCTTTTTTAAAAACGATAATTAACCATGGAGCAATTTCTAAAAATGGTTTTTCCCAAGTTGTACCAATTGGTTTCAAAGCATCCAACCATTCCTCTGACATACGTTTATTATAACTTTCATATTCTTCTTTTTCAGCAGCTTTTTTGATTTCACTTTTGATTGTCGAGTTGCTAACTGCACAAAAAGTCCAAGGTTGTTTATGTGCACCTGAAGGAGCGGTGGAGGCAGTCATGATAATATTTTCGATTACCTCTTTTGGAACATCTCGATCAGAATAGTCTCTGACGGATCTTCGGAGGTTCATATTTTGATAAAAGTCGAGACTATGTTGAGTCATCTGATTTTTATCAAGTTGAGCACTTTTGTAAGGAATAAAAGATGGTTTATCCATTTTGGTTTAATTCGTTTTTTTCAAAAAGTTATAAATCGCCTAACTGAGGACGAATAACAATATCTTCCACAACTGCTGATGAACTCATCGTCCAAGCTCCCCAAGTTGCATTGGCAATATCACTCGCCAACATCAATCTACTTTGCGGTAAGTCAACGCCCGCCCATGAGTTGGACCAAGTTGCACCTGGTAAAATTGAGGTTACTCGAATTCCTTTATCTTTCATTTCTTCTCGCAATACTTTGGAAAAGCCAAGTAAAGCAAATTTAGAAATAGAGTAGGAGCCTCCATTCGGATAAGCAATTTGACTAGCGATGGAACACATGTTAAAAATGTGTTTTTTGTTCGAGGCTTTTTTGCTTCTTGATTTTTTTAACATCGTTGGAAGGATCGCGCGAGTCAAATAATATGCGCTGTATAAATTAGTATTGATTTGAGATTCCAAAGTTCCATCTGCTTCCTTTGTAATTTCACCTGGTAAAAATACTCCTGCGTTATTGATTAAAATATCCACCGTTTTCCATTTAGATAAAACGAATTTGGCAAAAGATTGCACTTGCGTTTTTTTACTCATATCTGTTTTCTTAACCAAGACTTCTATGTTGGGAAATTTTTCAGCAAATGTTTTTTTAAGCGATTTGAGGTCGTCGGCATTTCGAGCGTTGAGTGCAAGGTTGAATCCTTCAGCTGCAAATTTTTCAGCGATGGCTAATCCAATTCCTTTGGTTGCGCCGGTGATGATTACATTCATAAAGTATGTTTTATTTTTTTTGAAATTTTCAATTGTAGTTTTTTTATCAATCAAATATCGTTTTTCCGTTGCATGATTTAATAAAAAAAGGTCAGATAGAAGGTAAACAAATATTATAAACCCTCCCAAAGTTAATCCTAGTTTTAACCATTTTTTATCCATAACTGCAAACATTCGTTTGAAAAACAACGTTTAACAAAAAACTTCTATATTTGCGGCAAAATTACAATTATTCCTGCAGTTATAAACTAGAAGGGAAGTCAAGTTTAAATTCCAGAAGATTCTACATTAATGAACGTAAATTTTTTCTATCATTTTGGTCGGTATGTTATGTTGTTGCGAACTGCTATTTCGCGACCAGAGAAGTTTTCGATGTATTGGAAAGAAACGATGCGTCAAATGGATGATATCGGAATCGGTTCAATCATTATCGTTAGTATTATTGCGGTATTTATTGGAGCGGTAACAGCCGTGCAATTTGCGTATCAATTGGATGGAACTTTAGTACCTCGATGGTATATTGGTTACATCGTGAGAGATAGTACAATTATCGAATTAGCACCAACGATTTCTTGTTTAGTTTTAGCGGGTAAAGTTGGATCTAACATCGCTGCCGAAATAGGAGGGATGCGTCAAAAAGAGCATATTGACGCTATGGAAATCATGGGAGTAAATACTGCTTCTTATCTGATTATGCCAAAAGTAATTGCTGGATTAGTGATGATTCCGATCTTAGTTTGTTTGGCAGCATTTATCAGTATTTTAGGAGGTTATCTTTCAAGTGTGGTGGGAGGATTGATTACGCATGAAGAATACTTGAGAGGATTGCGATCTTTCTTTTCAGATTATAATGTGTTTATGATGGTGGTAAAATCTTTGGTTTTTGCCTTTATTTTAACCACAGTTTCAGCATATCAAGGATATTATGTAAAAGGAGGAAGTATCGAATTGGGACAAGCAAGTACCCAAGCTGTAGTGTATTCGGATATTTTAATTTTGCTTGCAGATTATGTAATTGCATTGTTATTGACTCAATAGAAAAAAGATGATTAGAGCAGTTGACATACGGAAATCATTTGATGAGACAGAAGTGTTGAAGGGGATTTCTATGACTTTCGAGAAAGGTAAAACTAATTTGATTATTGGTCGAAGTGGTGCTGGTAAAACTGTTTTGCTCAAGTTGCTGGTTGGTTTGATGGAACCTACTGAAGGTGAAATTTGGTACGGTGATGAAAATTTTTCCCAGATGGGAAAAAAGCAAAGAAGAGAAATTAGAATGGAAGTAGGAATGCTTTTTCAAGGATCAGCATTGTTTGATTCTATGACGGTCGAAGAAAATGTTAGCTTTCCTTTAGATATGTTTACCAGCATGACTAAAAAGGAAAAACAAAAGCAAGTTGATTATTGTCTGGAACGAGTTGAACTAGTTGGCGCTAATAAAAAATACCCTTCGGAAACAAGTGGTGGTATGCAAAAGAGAGTTGGAATTGCTCGATCAATTGTCTTGAATCCAAAATATCTTTTTTGCGATGAACCTAACTCTGGGCTTGATCCTAAAACAGCTCTCCTCATCGATGAACTCATCAAAAGAATTACTTACGAAAATGAAATGACTACTATTATCAATACGCATGATATGAACTCTGTGATGGAAATTGGTGATAATATCGCGTTACTCTATCAAGGAGAATTGACTTGGCAAGGTAATAAATCGGAAGTTCTCGATAGTGATAATGAATTATTGCAAGATTTTATATTTGCATCTCCTTTCCTTCAGCGTTTGAGAGACGCTGCTCTTCAGAATACTAAATAATAATTCTTAGATGTCAGGTTTGAGGTTGGTCGCTGTGCTCTCGGTTTGGAGTCAGGGGCTTTCAAATCCTTGTTCGTAAATAGATATTCCTGTCTTCCTTGCATAAAAAAGAATAGCCCACTTCAAAAAAGAAGTAGGCTATTTCCGTCCTCGGTCTCAAAAAAAGAAAACTACATCTTTTTGCGTTTGCCCCCTTTAAATTTCAAAACTTTCGCTTCAGGGGCATGAGGGATGATGACCTCATTTACAAATATTTTTAAACTATCAGATTTTTTGAAATTAGCGATGATACAATAAGAGTACTTACCGTTCTCTAATTGTTGCACATGAATATTTCCAAAACGTTCAAATAGGGGGAAGTTTCTTTCTAATCTAATATTAGACTCTAACAGTTCAATTGCAAAACCTGTAAAATCTTTGTCAAGTGATTTATGATGTCGATAATAAGAAGGTATTTCTGCTACTTCTTTTTCTTCAACACCTTTTGACGTTAGTTCTACATCTGCAGATTCAGTATAGTATACAGATACTGCATCTTTCTTAACTGTATCTATTTTAATTTGATTGGAAATGCTATTAAGGTCAGTTAACATCTCAAGTGAGATGGTAAAGAATCCTTCATCTTGAGCAAAAACAGAAGTTGCGCTCAAAAAAAAGAGGAAAGTACTTACTTTAATTAGCCTTCTTATTGACAGATAGCGATCCATAGTGTTTTTTTGAGTTACCTTTAAAAAACAGGTAAACATCATTTAAGTTAGTGTTTCGAAAAATACTTATTGCTCTTCTACCGGTTGATTTGTAGATGCTATTGAAATCAATGCAATTACAGAAATCGCTACGGAAAAATAAAAAAGAATCATAGTGTTATTGTTTTGGTTACTAAATTAATTCGATAAAAAAATAGGTGTAGTTGTTAGATTCTTTTGAGATATTTAATAAGATTGTGACACAAATATATGTTTTTTTATCATATAAAAAAATACAAATATTGTTTTTTATCATGTTTATTCCGAAGGGAGGAAATTTTTTGTGACCGATATATTATTTTTTTTACGATGTGTTATATTTGTATCTAATAAAAGCGATTATATGAATTATCCTAAACGGACAGGTAGGAATATATAGCGGTAGGTTCTATTGAGTAATAGGTTTTTGGAGGTGAAAAATATATTTTGTTTTTTTTAATTTTTTTAAAAAAATGTGACAGCCCACAATTTTATTTTTTCCAAGATCTGGAAAAAATAAAAATTTTAATTTTTTTTTTGTGCACAAAAATCTCAAATAAACTAGCCTTTCCGCATTCAATCAATTTTATCGCAAAATATCATTTTGTTTATTCTACGAAAAACATATATTTGCACCCCAATATTTTTTATTGGAAAAGGCCCAGGTGGTGGAATTGGTAGACACGCTAGCTTGAGGGGCTAGTGCTCGCAAGGGCGTGCAGGTTCAAATCCTGTTCTGGGCACCACTAAAAAGAGGTTGATTTCATTTTGAGGTCAACCTTTTCCTCGTTTTAGACTTTTGAGTTTTGATTTCTTGAGAATTGGGAGTTGTTTTATTTTTCAAAAAATCTACTAACTTTACGATTCACCTAAAAAAATACAGAATGGATATACCCGGATTAATTGGAAAAGTGGAAGATTATAAAAAAGTTAGAAGTAATACCATAAAGTATCGAAAAGCGTGGGATGCCAAAATCAAACCTATGCTTCAAGAAAAACTTGGAGAAATAATCAAAGAGACAGGTTTAAAGGCAATGGTGGTAGAGAAAACCGAAATGGACAACTTAGAAGCGGTTGTACTAGATTTGGGACAAGAAGAAAGTGGAATTAGCCAAAGAGTTACAGATAGCTTGAATAAATCATTGATTCGATATAATGGCATGTTGGTGTATCAACAATTATTTAATGGAAAGATTATCATTATGATTGTTCCTCCATTTATTGAAGGATTAGGACAACCAAAGCCGCCATATAATTTGGAAATATTGAGACCTGAAGAATTGAAAGCTCCATTCTTATTTCGACATATTGAAAAATTATTAAAGGAAGTTACTGAGTGGGAAGATTTTGATGATGA
>CAJQQY010000435.1 GCA_905480595.1 uncultured Saprospiraceae bacterium
AAAATAAGGTGCTACTTTAACGTGCTGAATTTTAAAGATTCAAACATTGCTTTAATATATTTTATAAAAAACAGTAAATGCCGTGCAAATCGGATGATTGAATCGTCATTTATTGGAGTGTGTAATTTCTACACAACGTTAAACCAAATTTATCTACGTATGAAAAAAAGATTACTACTTTTAATGGCAGTATTCCTATTGCCAATTTTCACTTTTGCACAAGAGACAGCCGAAAAAGGAATTGATCAAATGATTGATGAGGCATTCCAGCCGATCTCTGATTTCTTTTCCGCAGTTATATTTTTCAATATCGGAGGAGTTCCTTTTGTATTGATGTTGTTAGTATTTGCAGCAGCATTTTTTACTGTTATGTTTGGCTTTGTAAATATTAGAAAGTTCGGAACAGCTATAAATGTAGTTCGAGGAAAATACGACCACATTGATCATCATAGTGTAGAACCTGGCGCAAATGTAAATGTTGTAGACGGAGATATCGTTGATACAATTGGCGATGAATCCAAAGATGGGGAGGTGACTCACTTCCAAGCATTGGCAACAGCAGTTTCTGGAACAGTAGGAAATGGAAATATCGCAGGGGTTGCATTAGCAATTGCACTCGGTGGGCCAGGAGCAACATTCTGGATGATTATCTGTGGATTGTTAGGTATGTCAACAAAATTTGTTGAATGTACCTTAGGTGTTCAATATCGAGATATCGGACCTGACGGAACAGTTTATGGTGGACCAATGTATTACCTGACTAAAGGGTTGAAAGAAAGAGGATTTGAAACTTTAGGAAAAATAGGAGCAGTTTTGTTTGCTATTTTCTGTATTGGAGGATCATTTGGTGGTGGAAATGCTGCACAATCAAATCAAGCAACTATTGTTTTAAAAGATTTAATGGGCTTGGAAAGTGCAAGTGCTGGATTTATCATTGGAGTTATTTTAGCTATTTTAGTAGGTATCATTATCATTGGTGGAATCAAAAGAATTGCTTCTGTAACTGAAAAGGTTGTTCCTTTGATGGCAGGATTGTACATGTTGGCTTGTTTATATATCATCGGTTCAAATATCACTTTAGTTGATGATGCATTCGGTCAAATTTTCTCTGAAGCATTCACTCCAAGAGCTGGAGTAGGAGCAATGATTGGAGTTTTATTAATCGGATTTAAGAGAGCAGCATTCTCAAATGAAGCAGGTGCAGGTTCTGCATCAATTGCTCACTCGGCTGTAAAAACTAAATATTCAGCTTCAGAGGGGTTGGTGGCATTGTTAGAGCCATTCATTGATACTGTTGTAATTTGTACGATGACAGCATTAGTAATTATCATTTTTAACTCTGGTGGAGCATTCGAATATGGTGGTGAAAACGGTATAGTTATGATTGATGGAGTTGGTTATGAAGGAGCAGGAATTACTTCCCAAGCATTTGCTCAATACATTCCTTACTCTGATGTATTCTTAACTATTGCAGTTGTTTTATTTGCAGTATCGACTATGATTTCATGGTCATATTATGGATTACAATCTTGGAAATTTTTATTTGGTAGAGGAAAAACTGCTGATATGGTTTACAAGATAATCTTCTGTTTGTTTATCGTTATTGGTGCTGCTGCGAATATGAGTTCAATCTGGGCGTTCTCAGATGCAATGATTTTCGCAATGGTATTCCCGAATATGATAGGCTTATTTTTATTATATCCAGTTGTTAAAAAACAATTGGCTCGTTACATGGAAGCGATTGAAAAAGGTTAAAATTTAACTTTATAGATAATAAAAAGGCACTTTTCATTAATTTGGGAAGTGCCTTTTACGTAAGCCGATTTTCCAAATCGTCACTAACAAAAAAACTATCGAAATGAGAAAAATCTCCCCATTACTTTTTCTAATTTTCTTTTTGGGAAAAAATTTAACGGCTCAAAATGCAGCCCCAACCATCAGCAACTTAGTCGCTAATACTAATATTTCTAACAATACAATTACATTAACTTACGATCTTGATGATTTGGAAAATGACAATGTAGAAATTACTATGTTAGTTTCCATTGACGATGGAGTCACCTTTGCTGACCCAATTATGAATGTTATAGGTGATGTTGGTTTTCCTATAACTCCAGGAGTTGGTAAACTAATTACTTGGAATGCGATGAATCTCTCTCTTGATTATAAAATAAAATTAGTCGCTGATGATTTGCAAATCATTGATATTCAAACAATTGTAGATCAAGTAGACTCGAACCGAATTTGGGATGACTTGATAGCTATGGAAGGAATACGTCATCGAACGACTGGACTTGCTCAATTAGAAAATACTCAAATGATGATTGAGCAAAATTTTATCGATCATAATTTAGAGGTAGAAATTCAAGAACTTCCAATTACTGGTTATGTTGGAAAAAATATTATAGGAAAACATCAAGGTAAAGGTGAGGCACCTGATGTTTATATTATAGATGGACACTATGATTCAGTTGCATCTAGTCCAGGTGCTGATGATAATGCTACAGCTGTGGCAGGTGTATTAGAAGCGGTTCGAGTTTTATCGAATTATAATTTTGAACATACGATTAAGTTTATTGGATTTGATTTAGAGGAACTTGATTTGAATGGGAGTATAGCGTATGTGACTAATAGTGTTTCAACTCAAGAACCAATTAAAGGTGTGGTGAATTTAGAAATGATTGGCTACTACGATAATACACCTTATTCTCAAAGTTTTCCAACCATTTTTCAAAATGCTTTTCCGGATGCACACGTATTGTTAGAAGCGGATAGTTTTCGCGGGAATTTTATCATCAATGCTGGAACAACAGCATTTACAGAATTTCAAGATTCTTTTTATTCTGCTGCCCAAGACTATGTTCCGGAATTAAAAGTGATTAATTTGATTGCCACTAATTTTGTTGATTTACCAAATCAAGCATTACTTCGAAGTGATCATGCTCCATTTTGGTTTTTTGGACGACCTGCGATCATGTTGACTGATGGTGCTGAATTTCGAAATCCAAATTATCATACAGTAAATGATGTTAAGGAAACCTTGAATTTAAACTTCATGACAAATGTCGTTAAAGCATCAATTGCAACGATTGCAAATTTAGCTAATGCTCGTAATTGCACATCGGCAACAGTAGATATAGTAGCAAGTACAAATGAATTGAATTGTGATTTTGAAATTTTTCCAAATCCAGTTTCAGATGAATTAAAGCTGAATATCGCAGACTGTGGATTAGAAAATGTGGAAGTAGAAATATATGATTTGCGTGGTGTCTTAATTTTGGAAAAGAAAAACGAACAGGTGGCCAGTAATTTAATAACAATAAACTTACAAGAGTTAAAAACTGGAATTTATATTTTGAAAATTAAAGATGGAGAACGTTTTTCTAGTAAAAAAATAATAGTAGAGTAGAGGGGGGCTATCGAATATCCAATATTCAACAAGGAATGTCCAATATCCAACTTTTACATAGTTGGATATTGGATATTCATTATTTTTCCTCAATCGCAAAAACAAAATAATTGGAGTCTCCCTGCCACGGCATTGCTTTGTTAATTTCTTTGTAGCGAAGCATTACTTTTTTTCCCTCCAATTCTTCTAATTTGTGAGAAAGAACATCATGTTCTAAAGAGAAATCCCAAACATTTCCAATAACACTTGAATTATCTTCTTGCAATCCTCCAAGGTTAAGTTGTCCTTCGTAAGTTTTAAAAACATAACCTTTTTTAGAAAGTTTCATCAAGTAACCTGTTCGAGTACCTTCGCTGTAAGTCCAATTGGCCCAAAGCAAATATACTGCTGCTGAGAGGACTAAACCGATAGTGGAGTAGATAAGTACTTTTCTGAAAAAGCTTTTTGTTTTCTTCACTCCTGAATCAATGGATTTGCTGACGGCATCCTTTTTTTCTTCGTAACCTTTGCTTAAAGAATCAGCTGCTTCTTCAAACATATTTTTGTCATCTGCAGGCTTTTTCTCTTCTTCTTTTGGATTTTCATTTTCAGGACTCATAGAATATGGGTTTTGGTGAATAGTAAATTTAATTTTTTTTTGACTAATTATTAGACTTAATTTTATAATATTCGTCACCTATCATTTTCTAACAATAAATTTATTCGTCCCATCTTGCTGGTTTTCCGGTTTTTCCTCAATCAAATAGATTTCACTTACGTAGTTGCTTACATTTAACATCGAAGATTTTTAGGGAAAAGTTTAACTCTTGCTACTTTTGAGTTGTCTAATGTAAATTGATTTTTTTAAAAGTATTTTATGGTAATGCCTTAAAATAAATTAGTCTTTAATTCCTCATTTTTCCAACAACCTTTTAACTTTGTTTTTTTCAAATTATCAACTAAGAAAAGGTAGAATAAATAAAAATATATGCAAATTGAAACAGTAATTTTTGACCTCGGAGGTGTTTTAATTGATTGGGAACCTCGGCGTTTATTTCGCAAAATATTTGAAGATGAAGAAGAGATGGAGTATTTTCTTAATAATATTTGTACACCTGACTGGAATGTGCAACAAGATGGAGGAAGACCTCTAGCTGAAGCAACTCAAATATTAGTAGATAAATATCCAAAGTACACTTCACAAATTGAAGCATTTTATGGACGATGGGAAGAGATGTTGGGAGGTGCGATTTTGCCAACGGTTGCGATTTTGGAAGAATTGATTGAGGCGCAGACTCATCGAGTTTTAGCTTTGACGAATTGGAGTGCGGAGACATTTCCTGTGGCATTGCGTGATTTTGATTTTTTGCATTGGTTCGAAGGTATCTTAGTTTCAGGTGATGAGAAAATGATTAAGCCACAACGTGAGATATATGATTTGATGTGTAAAAGATATGAGATCAATCCTTCGACTGCTGTTTTTATTGATGACTCTTTAAAAAATATCAAAGGTTGTGAAGCGTATGGTATTCATGGAATTCATTTTAAATCAGGGGAGTCATTGCGAAGAGAATTGCAAGTGATGGAGATTTTGTAAAATAAGATTAATTGTCAACTTTATCATTTTTCATTTATTGCTTTTGAAATTCTATTTAATCCTTCTTTTAATCTAGCTCTTGGACAAGCTAAATTTAAACGGATATAACCATCTGAATTTGCCACAAACATATTTCCTCCTTCTAAAAGTACACCTGCTTGATTGGCAAAGAACAGAGTTAGGTTTTCGTTTTTTTCAAAATATGCACTAACATCGACCCAGGCTAAATAAGTGGAATCTGGAATCTGAAAGATTGCTTTTGGAAGTTTTTCCTGTAAATATTTTTGTAAAAAAATAAAATTTTCATCTAGATAAATGGTTAATTCTGATAGCCAACTTTGACCTTCTGAATAGGCAGTTTGAGCAGCTACAATGCTGAGAGGATTATCGATAGGAAGTTGTTTTTCTTTCCATGTTTTTCTTAAATCATCATTTGGAATAATGATATTGGCTAACATAAAACCTGCAAGATTAAATGTTTTACTCGGAGCCATAGTTGTGATTATTTGATCAGACTCTGGAAATAATTTTGCAAGTGGAGTGAATTTTTTTCCACTTCGTAAAAGGTCACAATGAATTTCATCAGAGATAATCATCACGTTATTTTCCAAACAAATTTTTCCTAACCTTTTTAATTCTTCTTCTTTCCAAACACGTCCTGTTGGATTGTGAGGGCTACAAAAAATACACAACTTCACTTTTTCATCTGCTGCTTTTTTTTGCAAATCGTCAAAATCCATATCATAATGTCCTGCCTCGCAAAGTAAGTCAGAGGTGACCAATTCTCGATTATTATAATCAGCAGCATGTTTGAAAAATGCATAAGAAGGCGTAACGATTAATACTTTCTCATCAGGCAGACAAATATATTCGATTAAGGAAAAAAGGGCAGGGATCACACCTTTTGAAGTAACTAAATGTTCTGGTTCGAATGACCAATCGTATCGAGTCTTTGTCCAATTGAGGAAAGAAGATTTATATTTTGGATCAAAGATTTGAGAATACCCGAAGATGCCATGGTCGATTCTCTTTTTGAGTGCGGCTGAGATTTCAGGTGGCGAAGCAAATTCCATATCTGCAATCCACATGGAAATAAATTCATCATCAGCACAGGGGAAATCAAGTTGGTCGTTTTCGTCAAAAAGATATTCTCGAAATCCTTCTATACTCATCGCATTGGTATTTCTGCGATCTATTATTTGGTCAAAATCGTATTTCATTTTTTTTTCAAAAGTAGTAAAATTAAAGGAGGTGGAGTTTTATAAAAGAATTCTTTTCTTTGCGTAAGTTTTTTAATTATTAATAACAAGTACAATGAACAAAAAATACCTATTTATCTTTTTATTCTTTTCTCCTTTTTTCTGCCTTTCACAGCAACTTAGTTTTGAGGCAAGTGTAGCTTTATTTGACCATCCTTCATCACCGTATGCTGGATTTGGTAATCCATTTGTTCCTTTTGATTATAATAGTGACGGTCTGGTTGACTTTATAGGAGCGACATTTAATGACCAATATATTTATAAAGGGATAGCAAGTGATCAGTTTGAGCAAATCGATATTTATCAAGGTTATGCGCATTCACCACTAAAGGTAATGGACTTTGATAATGATGGAGATATGGATGTTATCATGAGGCGATATATTAACTTGTATGAATCGGCTGATAGTTTTACTTTTTTTGATCCTAATATTTCTTATCAAGAAAAAATTGTTGAAGTAGCAGATTTTGACAATAATGGATTTAATGATTTATTAACCTATAAGAGCATTACTTTTGAAAATGATGAACTCATAATTCACTATGGTCAAGTTGGTGGAGGATTTATTTCAGAGGTGATTTATGCAGAATTTGATTATGGTGATGTAGAGGTGGCAGATATTGATGGAAATGGTGATTTGGATATTTTGGTTATGCTTGAGTTTGCTTCTAACGAAGCAGTAATTTTATCTAATTCTTCTACTACTTTTACACCTGCCTTTGTCCCTTTATTTTTTAACTCTTCCCATAGTACAGCCAAATTAGCTGACCTTGATGGAGACTTAGATTTGGATTTGATTGCACTTGGATCTTTTGATGATGTTTATATTGTAGAAAACACGGATAATTTCGTTACCGCTAATTCCTATCAACAACTCCAGTTAATTGATGCGGATTTTTTGAGTATTGCTGATATGGATTTGGATGGAGATATTGATATTATAGTTTCTGCTAATAATTCATCTAGCTCCACTCTTTTTTCAATAGAGAATAAAGGAGCACTTAGTTTTGATGCAGCAATGGAAATTGAAGCGTTCGGGGAACCGAATTCAACAACTTCTGGAAGTCCTAATTATGTGAGTAATAATTTAAATCTATATGATTTTGATGGAGATGGGAAAAAAGATATTATTTATGTAGATGGTCGCAATTCTAATCAAATTGTATATTATAAAAATACATCTACTATTACGGACATAAATAATTTAACGGATAAAGATGATTTTACAATTTCTGTTTTTCCAAATCCAGTAGAAGATCAGTTGAAAATTGAAATGGAAAATATTAATGATTTTTCTAGCTATGAAATCTTTTCTGTTTCTGGAAAGAAAATGGAAGAAGGAAAATTGAATGGAGAGCTTATAAATGTATCAAGTCTGCAACCAGGAATTTATTTCCTACAATTAGATCAGTTGAATTCAATAAGATTTATCAAACAATAAATCTTCTCATTTAAGAAAATAGAAAAGGGTTATTGATAGTCAAATATCAGTAACCCTTTTTTTTTAATGCTTTTTTTCTAAAAACTACTCATCTCGAATTGCATCTACCGGATTAGAAACTGCCGATTTTACAGATTGTAAACTTATTGTTATAA
The DNA here is from genome assembly GCA_905480595.1 of uncultured Saprospiraceae bacterium. Taxonomy (GTDB): domain Bacteria; phylum Bacteroidota; class Bacteroidia; order Chitinophagales; family Saprospiraceae; genus CAJQQY01. Next base: position 7,841 of record CAJQQY010000435.1, read on the forward strand.
ATGCAATAATCATTACCGCTAAACCGCTTACAACTGTGGTCCACCAAGGAAAATCAATTCCATAAGCAAATCCAGTCAACCAATCCTTAAGTAAATACCAAGTCATCGGTACAGCCAAAATCATAGAAAATCCAATTAGCTTAATAAAGTCTTTTGAAATCAATTGTAAGATTTGAAAAACCGATGCTCCCAAGACTTTTCGAATACCAATTTCTTTAAATCGTTGTTGGGTGAGCATGGCAGCTAGTCCAAATAATCCAAAACAAGCAATAAAAATTGCAATAAAAGCAAAGTATCCAATCATGGTGGAAAGTCGCTTTTCCGCAAGGTAAGTATCATTTAAAGTATCATCCAAAAAAGTATATTCAAATCCTTTTTCAGGAAATGCATCTTTCCATTTGTCTTCGATAAAACTAATAGTTTCTTGAATATTTGAATTTTCAATGCGTAAGGCAAAGTAGCCAAATCCTCCAGGTGAAACTTCTAAAACTAATGGGGTTATTTCAGAGTGCAAACTCTCAAAATGAAAATCTTTTACGACTCCAACCACTAAACCATCTTTACCATTCATTGACATTTTTTGCCCTAAAGCATTTTCTGGATTTTTCCAATTTAATAGTTTTACCGCTTTTTCATTGATGAGAAATGCATTGGTGTGATCTGTTCCAAAGGAAGCATCGAAGTCGCGACCTGCTGCTAAGTTTAAATCAAAAGTTTCACTAAAATCATAATCGACAGAAAGTGTTTTTGAAATTATATTTTCTGAAGATGGAATATTATCGGTAGAAACATTTCGGCTAATTGCACTCAAACCAGGGAGTCGAGAACATTGCGTAACTGCTTTAATATTAGGATTGGTTAACAGATTTTTATCAAAAGTATTCATGCGCTGCCTAAGCGTTACATCACCTGGACGCAAAATTGCATTCAGATTATTTCCACTATCTAAAGGAAGACTTAAAACTAAATCTTGGTTAAATCCTAAAGGCTGATTACTCAAGAATTGAAGTTGTAAATATAATGTTATAGAACCTGCGATAAATACGATCGCTGCTAAAAATTGCATGGTGATTAATCCCTTTCTGAGCCATTCGCTACCTGCTTTTTTATTGCCACCCAATGCACCTTTCATTACCGTTACTGGTTTGAATCTAGTAACAAAAAAAGCAGGGTAGAGTCCAGCTAAAAAACCTGTCAATAAAAAGATCCCAAAAAATAAACTCAAAATGATAGGATTGAAAATAGAGGAATATGGAATTTCGATTCCAGTCAAATTATTTAAGGAAGGCAAAGTCAAAAAAGTAATTCCCATTGAGATGATAAAAGAGAAAAAGCTCAATAAAATTGACTCTGCAAGAAATTGAGAAATCAAAGCAGATCGATGTGCCCCAAGTACTTTTCGGACGCCAATTTCTTTTGCTCTAGTCATCGAACTTGCCGTCGAAAGGTTGATGAAATTGATGCAAGCAATCAATAAGGTTAGAGCTCCGACCAGAAGAAATAGATAGAGATAATTTAAATTCCCTTCGGGTTTTGGTCCTGCACTTTCAGCATAGAGATGAATGTCTTTAATTGGCATTAAGGTAAAGGTCATAATATCCCGAACTCGTTCATTCATTTTTTCTTGGATAAAAGTTTTGAAACGAGCATCAACTTTTTTTGGATCTTGGTTGGGATTTAATTTAACGTAAGTATATGCATGAGTAGCAGACCAATTATTTTCCATAAAATGTTTGAGTCTTTCGCGTGCATGTTCAGGTTCAACTTTAACCATCGACTCGAAAGGGAGCAGCATGTTGAAAACCAAATGTGAATTGTCAGGCCATTCCTTCACGACTCCCGAGACTCGGAATCCTTTCTCACCTGCGAGTTTTAAAGATTCACCAACCACATTAGTTTTTCCAAAAAATAATTGAGCCGTAGCTTCATTGATTACAACTGATTCGGGTTGGTGCAATGCCCTCTTTGCATCACCATGTAAGAAGTCAAAATGAAAAACATCAAGAGCAGAAGAGTCGGCAAAGAAAACATTTTTCACTTCAAACTGACGACGAGATTCTGGCAACTCTACACTTAATTCTCTAGGATAAAATCGACTAACCTCAGCAATTTCTGGAAAGTAATCTTTTAAGACGGTAGCAACAGGAGAGGGTGTTCTGGCCATCGTTTGATTGGTGCCACCTCGTGTGGTAGAGTATTCGATGCGATAAATTTGGTTAGCATCTTTTTGAAAAGCATCATAATTGAATTCATGCCAACAGTATAAAATGATGAGAAAACAGCAAGCCATCCCCAGCGATAATCCTAGGATGTTGATCAGAGAAAATGCCTTGTTTTTTTTGAGATTTCGGAAGGCTAGTTTTAGTTTGTTCTGGAACATGATGGTTTTGTTTTATCAAAGAGAAGATATAGAAAAAGACAGATGCTTATAAATAGAGGTTGCTTGGAAATTACCACTTTGCTTTTTATTAACAATTAGCAAAGCGAGAACAGGTAGTTCCACTTATGTCTTTCGAAAAAAAATCCCAAATTTTCAAATTGAAAATTTGGGATTTTTTTTTCGAATAATTAATGATTTTAAAGGCTTTTCAATTTATTCGATAATTCTTGTAAATGTAAATTGTTTTTTAGTTTCTAGATTTTCTTGAATCATAGTTTTTTCATTAAGAAGAATGATTTTATTCTGGCTAGTTTCCAACACTTTATTGCCCATATATGAATCTACCATTAATTGGTATTCTTGTGGTTGACAGTCAAACATTTTTTCAGCTAAATAGGAATAAGATAAAATACCATTGGTTAGGGAATACGTACCATTTGAGGAAGATTTACAAGTGTAACTTGGTTGGAAAGAAGTAATCTCTCCTGTTTGCTGAAAGGTATTATCCTTAAAATATTCACTAATGAAAGAGCCTTCCAAAACAGGATTTTCATCAGATACTTTCCATTTTCCAATAATAGAAGACAGCTTAATTTCCTTTTTTTCAGGAGCTGTATTTCCCTTATTTTCATTGGAGTCATTAGAACAACTTATGAAAACTAAGAGCATCAATAAAAATAGTCCAATTCTAGTCATGATTATTTAGTGTTTTTCTTTTACTTATGAAGGATAAAAAATTAAAGTTTGATTATTATCCAACTCGCTTTTTTTTGATGAAAGATAGGGTTTTTTATCATTCTGATAAAAAGAATTTCAAAACCTATTTTGTTCGGAGGTAGCCATTTCAGAAGATGGTGGGGATCTATTTTTTTTATGTCAAAATTAATTTCTGAAATGGATAAACCGCTAATCATATTTTTTTAGCAAGAGAAGTTCCTACTATTCATTAAATTTGAGGATTAGAAGAAAAATAACCTCCATGATAATAGAGCAGCAAAAAGTATTAACCTACAACGGAAGAGTCGTTTTTGAAAAAATAACGATGCCTTATTTTCAGCGAATTCCAAAACTGTTTGAGAAGAATGAAGCTTGTTTTATGTTTATTAATAAGGGCGAGTTTTCAGTCAGAACACCCAACGAGTTTCTTTCTTTTGAAAAAGGGAAAGGTTTGTTGGCAAAGTGTTTTGATTATTTTTTTGAGACGAATAAAACTCAACAAGCGAGTAGTGATAACCTTGAATTGCTCGGCATAATTCTTCATCAATCTATGATGGAAGAATTGTTTCAATTTGACCTTTCCACATCAAATTATAAAGTTGATTTTAATGTAAAACAACTTCAAGTCGATGCCCTCTTGGCCAATTTTAAAGAAAGCATCAATATCCTTTTGGACAATCCTGAACTAGCTGATGAGACTTTGATAAAGACCAAATTAAAAGAGTTTGTTCTCTTGCTGAGTAAATCAGAAAATGCTCCTTCCGAATTAGATTTCCTAGCGGCGATGTTCCAACCTAATGCTACAGATTTTAGGACAACGATAAATAATAATTTGTATTCGAGGTTTAGATTTTTGATTTAGGATTTTGATTTAGATTTTTTATA
>CAJQQY010000436.1 GCA_905480595.1 uncultured Saprospiraceae bacterium
ATTTATTGAAGGATTAGGACAACCAAAGCCGCCATATAATTTGGAAATATTGAGACCTGAAGAATTGAAAGCTCCATTCTTATTTCGACATATTGAAAAATTATTAAAGGAAGTTACTGAGTGGGAAGATTTTGATGATGATTTACCTGAGAAGAAAGCAATTGGATTCCAAACTGGATTTAAGAATAATGCAGTTATAAGAGAAGGAATCGCTGAAAATTCAAAATAACTTTTTCGAAAAAAAAGAAAAGCGGATGCCACAAGAATATTGGCATCCGCTTTTTTTACAAAGTCTGCATTAGACATCTAATAATTTAAAAACAACCACTAGAGCTAACACAGACGCTCACAGTAAATTTTTAATCATTTCTAAATTGAATTAGGAATGATAAATATTTTAAAAAAAAGATGACCTGAAAATTTGTAAAAGAATCTTTACAAGAGAAGATTTTTTAGTTTAATTTATTGGTTCTCTTTTTGGCTTTTTAGGTATGAAATTTTATCTAAAGTTAATTAGCGATTATCTCGTTAGTTATGTTATTAATAAGAATTCAAATTGTTGATTTGAACTATATATTAGCTATAACTATCATGTCAAATATAACTAAAAACAATAGTAATTAGATCAGATTTCCCTTTTTTTAAAAAAAAGTGCAATTTGCGAAAAAAATCACCTATAAATTATGACTCTTTTAAATACGGTAAAATTAATTGTTGTATCATTTTTCCTTTTTGGATTATTAGCATGTGGTGGAGAATCTTCAACTGCTAATAAAACAGATGCTAAAGTAGTGAGTACGACTACTCCTACTCCCAAAACGACAACTTCTCCAACTAAATCCTCTACACCTAAAAAGGTGATCATATCAGGGGAAGATATGACAGTAAAGTCAGGGGAAGAGTTTTGTGTAGATGTTCAGGTAACTAATTTTATAGATGTTGTATCAATGCAGTACAGCACTAACTTTGATAATGAAATTTTGGAATATGTCGAAGTGAAAAACCCTTCGTTAAAAGACCTATCCACCAAACTAGGTGTTAACTTTGCACGAGCTCCAAATGAAGATAATACGTTGAGATTTACCTGGTTTGTGCAAGACCTTCAAGGAATCTCTCTTTATGATGGTTCTACAATCTATCAAGTGTGTTTTAAAGCCAACGGGAAGAGTGGAACTCAGACAGAAGTCGATTTTGCAGAAAAACCAATGGCGGGAGAAGTTGGCATAAAAAGCGGAAATTCTTTTGTTCCAGCCCAAGCAGAATTCGGTGCAGTTAAGATTACCATCGAATAAATGGAAATCAGTTGAAAAAAAAATAAAATTTCATTGGTTTACATTTTAAATTCTTTTAGATTTGCACTCCATTTTGAAAAAACTAGTTTTTTTACAAAAATGAATAAAAAATACCATCATATTATCCCTGCGTAGCTCAGTTGGTTAGAGCGCCTGATTGTGGTTCAGGAAGTCACTAGTTCGAATCTAGTCGCGGGGACATTAAGCATCATTCAGAATTTGGATGGTGCTTTTTTGTTTTAAATCAAATAAAAATTATGGCAAATAAAAAGCAAGTTGAAAATAAGCGAGGTGTTGTAGCTCGAAAGGTTAAAGGTTTTCGAGATATTGATCCAAGTTTGAATCAATTAAAATGGAAGATCATTAATGCTGCAAGCGAAGTATATAAAAAATATGGTTTCGAGCATTGGGATACGCCTATTTTGGAATATGCTGATTGTTTGGGGAAATACTTGCCAGATGATGATACGGTAGATAAAGGTGTTTATTCTTTTAAAAATCCGGAAATCGAACCAGTTCTTCGATCGGACGGTTCTGAATTGCGAGATGAAGATGCACATGTGGTGATGGAAAATCAGCACTTGTCAATGAGATATGATTTGACTTCGCCATTAGCTCGAAGGTATGCGGAAGGTTTATTGGAAAAATATCAACGTCATATGTTGACTCAAATGAAACCACCTTTGTTTCGTCGGTATCAATTTGGGCCAGTTTATCGATATGAGATTAAGTTGAGTCCTGGGCGTTTTCGAGAATTTTGGCAATTAGACTTTGATAATGTTGGGACGAATGATGTGGCAGCTGATGCAGAAGTGTGTATGATTTTGTCGGATGCATTGGAAGCAATTGGATTGCCTCGGAAAAGTTATGTAGTCAAAGTGAACAATCGAAAAATATTGACTGGATATTTGAAAGATTTAGGAGTAGCAGATGATTTGACAGAGCAAAATATCATTCGAGTAATCGATAAGATGGATAAAATAGGTTTGGAAAAAGTAGCATTGGAATTAGGTGCAGGTCGAACGGATGAATCAGGTGCTGAGATAAAAGGTTTAGGATTGGATGAAAAATTAGTATCTGGAGTAACCAATTTTATCGGAGGTTTTTCTACCCAAAAAACACGTCAAGAAGTTTTAGCTGATTTGAAAAAATTAGAGATTCAAAATGAAACGGCACAAGAGGGAATTAAAGAAATGGAAAAAATTGATACGATTCTTTCTGCCTTGGATTTTGATGAAGAGCGAGTGATTTTTGATCCATCGTTAGTTCGAGGATTGGCATATTATACTGGACCAGTTTATGAAGTAGAATCATTGCAAAGTTATATTGATTCAAAAGGTGTAGAAAGACGAATAGGTTCTATCTGTGGAGGTGGACGATATGATGGTTTGGTAGAAAATCTTTTGGGGATCAAAGTTCCTGCAACTGGAGCTTCGATTGGCGTAGATCGATTAGCTGAATTATTGATGTTGACGAACCAAGCCCCGCAGCAAAAAGATGGGCCAGTTTTTATCGCATACTTTGATGAAGCATTAATGCCTCATTATCAAAAGGTGGCGAGAGACTTACGAACTGCTGGAATCGAAACGGAAGTTTACTACGGCATGGACAAAAAGAAAATGAAAAAACAAATGGCTTATGCCGATGACAAAAATTGTCCTTTTGTAGTTTTGATTGGATCGAACGAAGCTGAAGCAGGAATCGCAACGGTGAAGAATTTGAAATTAGGAAAAGAGATCGCTGATAATTATACTGATAAAAAAGAGTGGATGGAGCAAGTACAGAAGGAAGTGCCGATTGCTGAATTGGCGAGTTACTTGAATGAGCAAATGAAGGGTTAATTCTTTTTTTATGTATACTTAGCATTTTATATTTTTATGAAAAAAATAAAAAGATGAATGTTTCCTCACAAATCGCAAATCAATTCAGAGAAGTTCTATTAAATGGAACTTGGATTTCAACAAATTATAAAGCTCAAATTGCAGATGTTGATTGGAAGATGGCTACAGCAAAAGTTGGTTCGTTAAACTCAATTGCCGCTCTAACTTTTCATATCAATTATTATGTAGCAGGTGTTCTTAAAGTATTCGAAGGAGGTACATTAGACATTAGTGATAAATATAGTTTTGATGCACCACCTATCGAATCTCAAGCTGATTGGGACGAACTAAAAAATAAATTTTATAATGATGCTGAGAAATTCGGAAACTTAGTAGAACAAATGTCTGATGAAAAATTACAAGAAGCTTTTGTCGATGAAAAGTATGGAAATTATTTTCGGAATATCATCGGAATGAATGAGCATAGTTATTATCACTTAGGGCAAATTGTTTTGATCAAAAAAATGCTCAAAGAAAGTGGAGAGTTTTAAAATTAGAAAAAAGCGACCTACTGTAGAATTAAAAAGTAAGTCGCTTTTTCTTAATTTAATATCCCTCAGGTCTCTTTCTCATCTTCGTCGCTTGCTCAAATGCATAACCAATTTGCAATAATTTATCCTCCTCAAATCTCTTGGCAATAAAAGTCAAACTAATTGGTTCTCCTGATTCTTTGTAACCCATTGGAACAGTCAAGCAAGGATATTTTGCCATGGCAGCATGTCCAGAATTATAATTATTGATCGAAAGAATAGCGTCTAGTTTTAAACTATCCATTGGTGTATTAAAATAATTACGAGCATCATTTTCGAACCTTGCTTTTAATTTCTCAAAATCCTCTTCGCCAATATCCTCAGCAACGATACCTTCAAAAATTCCTTGACCATAAGGTGCTCGCTGAAGGGTATCTTTTAAATTATGTTCCACCACATCTTTGACGGACTTTATTTGAACAGCAGAATCTGCTTCATGCGATAAATATTTTGGTAAATCAATTTTCATATCTGCATTGAGGAAAGTTCGGAAGCCATCGAAGTTCATATCCTCAGGTTCGAATTCAACAAGTGTTGCTCCTGCATTTTTTATTTTTTCAATGGTCAAATTATAAATTGAATCAGTTAGGTAATTTTTATTCACGCCCAATCGCAATCCTTTTAAAGATGCTTTCGAAAAGTCTTCCCAATATTTTACATTTTTAGGATTGTCTTTTGTCGCACTATCTGAAGCGTCTTCGCCAGCCATCGCTGAAAGAAAAATAGCATTGTCAATCACATTACGGGTCATCGGTCCGGGAGTATCCAAAGTACTTGAAATAGGAACAATACCTGATCGACTTAACAACCCAATTGTTGGTTTTAGTCCAACTACGGAGTTCAGACTTGAAGGAGAAATGATAGATCCTGAAGTTTCCGTTCCGACAGCAGCGACGGCATAGTTGGCAGCCATAGTTGTTCCACTACCAGCACTTGATCCGCCAGTTTCGATTTTTTTTCGACCATACGGATTTAAAGTTTGCCCACCGATAGCGCTATAACCTAGGGGGCATCCATTGCAAAAATAATATGCCCATTCACTCAAGTTTGCCTTGCCTAAAATAATTCCGCCTTTCTCTTTTATTCGCTCTACGATGAATGCATCTCCAGTTTGGTTGTCCATCAAAGCATGTGCACCTGCGGTCGTTTTCATTTCGGCAGTATTGATATTGTCTTTTAATAAAATAGGCATTCCGAAAATGGGATGGTTGTCCTTTGATTTATTTTTATCTCGTTCCCGAGCTTGAGCAACTGCATTTGGATTGAGTGCAATAATGGAGTGGAGAGATTTTTTTGGATCATTTTCAAATTTTACAATTCGATAAAGATACCATTGCGTCAATTTTTCATAAGTTAATTTTCCAGCTTCAATATGCGATTGAATAGTGGGAATATTTTGCTCTAAAATAAGTGGTTTTAAAGTTTCGTAATCCTCTTCTGAGAAGAAAGCAATTTGCTCCTGCACATTTTTCCAAATTTCATTTTTATCTAAAAATTTAGATTGGATCAGTTTGTATTGCATACGAGAACTTTCATGATCTGCATTTTGTGCAAGCTCTTCAGTTTCATCGTAAGCTTCCCAATTTGGAATAACAGTTTTGGGTTTTGGTTCTTCGCAAGAGAACAAAAAAAGGATCAATGAAATTGGTAAAAGGAGGATTGATTTTTTCATATTGTTGGTTATTGAAATGATAATATAATTTTCTAAGATAACTATTTGGATAATTATTTTCCTAAGTCTCTAACATTAATAAGAGATTTTATGTTTTTATCTCTGAAAGATAATAATCTGGAAAATCTTTTTTTAGACTAATAAAATAAACTAGATGTTACTATTTTGAAGGTAAAATAGCACCTGTTATTTACATGTTAAGCAAATCCCAAATTACCATTCTACTCTGATTATTAATTTACATTGGAGTTTTAATTTATATCACATCAGAAAATGCTAAGCATGTTAAAATTCAAATTTGTCCTTCCTTTCTTTTTTTTCATTTTGATCTCTGCTTGCAATAGGCAAGAAATTCCTAATAGTTCTAACCAATCAAATATAACTGATTCCGTACAATCGGCAAAGGTGAAAAACAAAAGTCAGCCGATCATTTATAAAAAAGACGATGTAGTTAGAACAGCCTTGCAAGACAAAGCTGGTAACTTGTGGTTTGGAACGTCGAATGAAGGAGTGTTTCGTTATGATGGAAAAACCTTTACCAATTTTTCAGAAAAAAATGGACTTTCTAATAATTTTATCAATGTGATCTTTGAGGATAAAGAAGGGAAAATGTGGTTTGGAACTAGAGATGGTTTATACAGTTTTGATGGAGAAAAATTTGCGCATATTCCACTCCCTTGGGATGGGAAAAACGACTTATGGGGAGACCTTTGCAATCCGAATCATGTTTTGAGTTTGATCCAAGATAAGAAAGGATTTTTTTGGTTAGGCACTTGTGGAGGTGGAGCATATCGATATGATGGTAAAACGTTTACTCCGTTTTTAGCCAATGAAGGTAGGTTGCAATCTGACAGTCTCCACCATAATGTTATTAAAAGTATAACAGAAGATGCTGCAGGAAATCTTTGGTTTACATCACTAACTCATGGCGGAGTAAGCTGCTATGATGGGGAAACATTCACTCATTTTACATCGAAAGATGGGCTTAGTTATGATATGGTATTTTCTAGTTTTCAAGACAAATCAGGAAATCTTTGGTTCGGAACTATGATGAGTGATAAAGGAGGGTTATTTAGGTATAATTCCGATTCGGGTGATTTTACAAGGTTTAATAAAAAAGATGGCCTTTGTGATAATTTTGTCACCGGGATAATGGAAGACAGCAACGGATTGCTTTGGCTTTGTACTGGAGGTAAAGTATGTAATTTTGATGGAGAAAAATTCACTCCTTTTTTGCCAAAGTCAGATCAAGTTCTACGAGATATTAATTTTATTTTAGAAGATGAAAAGGGAGATATTTGGTTCTGTGGTAACTATGGAAGCTTGTGGAAATACGATGGGGAAACTTTAACTGATTTTAGTCAAAAGGGGCGATAAGCATTCGAGAAGAAATAGTCAATAGTTCAACTTTATACGAATGATGCAGCAGGTATTAAATATTTGATACCTGCGGCACTATCGATTTACACAGAGCCTCTGTATAAAATAAAACCTCAAATAATCTATCTATTTATCTTACGATAGAAAATGAAGAAGTGACGGTAGAGAAATTTCCTTCAATGAGAATAAAGTAGTTTCCTTGTTCGAATTTTTTAACATCAAGCAATAAATTATTTTCTCCATCTTTTATTTTTTCTTCGAACTGCTGAACAGTCATTCCATTAGAATTAAGAATTTTGAAACTTGCCGTTCGATTGATTTTTGAAAAATAATTAAGATTTAGAAAATCATTTGCTGGATTTGGAAATAAATTATTTACTTGAAAAATTTCTTCAGATTGATTGTTAATGACTACGACATTAGAATATTTGAAAGTCCCATCGTTGTCGATCATTTTGAGGCGGTAGTATTTTAAACCAGGACGATCGATATTTTTATCTGTGAAATTGTAATTAGCTTCTATTAAGTCACTTCCTTTTCCTTCCACAAAATCAAGTCTATCGTAAGTTAATCCAGTATAACTTCTTTGTATTTCAAAACCATTGAAGTTAATTTCAGCATTTGTTTTCCAATATAATTGATTAGAATGACCATCTTGGTTTTTCCCATAAAATTGAATTAATTCTAAAGGCAATGGCCCTGCTACTCCTTCCAAAAAAGAAACAGTTTGGTTACCGTTTACATTATAATGTTTATCTACATTGCCACCTAACCATTTTATAATTATAGAGTCAGCCATAGTTGCTGCTCCTAATCCAAAATGAATTTTATCAGAGACTTGTCCTAAATATCCTTCTCCACAATGCTTTGCTCGGATATATTTATTCCCATTAATGTATAATTCTATTATGGCTCCAATACCATCTTTATTAGAAGTAGTACCTTCTAGTTTTATCTTCAAATAATTATTAGAATTTATATTTTCATTTTTCCATAAGTGAAATTTAAACGTATCTGCGTGACTCACCGCCATGTCCAATAAACCATCGTCATTATAATCTCCAATGGTATTACACATACTCAAAACAGAATCCCCTGCGATTCCGTTTGGTGCAGGTTCTGTAAAAAATCCTGTACCATCGTTAACATATATTGCGTTAGGTTCGGTGGGATCGACATGGTAAGCACTTACATAAAGATCTAAATCTAAATCATTGTCAAAATCAAAAAAATTAGCCCCCCAACCTACACGAGCAAACCCTGTACCTGTTGAAATAGTACTGTTTATAAAAGTATCTAGAGGGTATTCATTTCGTAACATAATATTATCGCCACCAGTACCTGGAGTATTTGTCACATATAGATCAAAGTCTCCGTCATTATCATAATCTCCAGTACTTGAATTCATGGCATCAATGGCAAGGTTAGTTCCAGTCGCACTAGCTACATTCGTAAATGAACCACTTTGGTTATTTTTAAATAATGAATTAGTATAAGTATTTCGATCACTCGCAACATATATATCTTGAAAACCATCTAGGTTATAATCAAAAAAGAGTCCTACGAAATGAAAACCAACTCCATTACCAGTATTAGTTTGATAAGTGGTATTAGAAAATGTTCCATCTCCATCATTTTTATACATGTAATTAGTATATGAACTGCCAAATGCATAATTACAGATGTACAAATCTAACCATCCATCATTATCATAATCTCCAAAGGTAGCTCCGTAGGTTGGATCACTTACACCCAAAATACCAGCAGCGGTTGTAACGTCTGTAAAGTTTTGACTACCGTCATTTTGGTACAATTTATTTTTTCCATTGTGAGCAGTAACAAATAAATCTTTGTCGCCATCATTATCATAATCCACCCAAAGCACTTGTTTGGTGAAATCAGTATTACTCACAAGAGGGCTAATTTTAGTAAATGTACCGCCATCGTTTTGGTAAAAATAAATATCTTCATTCTCACGAGAACTGTATGTTAAATCATCGTCTCCGTCATTATCAAAATCACAAAAACTAACACCGCCTCCAAAATTTAATTCAGTTCCTAGAGCTTCATTTATACCTACTGAAGGGGCAACATTGGTGAAGGTTTGTGCAAAAGTAAAATTAGTGACTCCTACGAATAAGAGAAATAGCAAGAACTTGTTCATGTTATTAGAATTTGTATAGATAGAAAAAATGGATTAATGGTATTGAGAGAAATAGACGGAAGATGGGAAATATATATCTTTAATTTACAAAATAAAATCGGAAGCAAAAAGGAGGTTAGCGAAATTATCAATTTTTCTAATCTCTATTTATGGACTTCATAGAAGTCTCATGGAAATTTAAAGCGTGAATTTGGTTGATAGTCTATGTTAGTACAAAAAAACTGAAAGAAGATTTCTTGTTTTTTCGTATTATAATTTAATAATGAAGTCTATTCTTTTTGCCTAAAGTCAGGTTTTTAACTTTCCCCACAAATGACAATAATTAGTCAATATTCACCTTCCTCACTTTTATAAGCAGCGAAAAAAAGGTAAGTTCAATCTTACTTCAAAATCGACGAAATAAAATCGATTTTCTGATTTTATTTTTTAACTTAAGACAAAACCCAACGTTCGGCTGAAGCGTGACGTGATTACAAAAACATAGATTAAAACTATTTGCCATATGAAAAAATCTATCCTACTTCGTTCCTTTTTAATTTTTAGTTTATTTCTTTTTGCAAACAATATGCAAGCTCAACAGCTTACTGCAACGGTTTCTAGTTCGGGGTGTTTTGGAGAGCCTGTGGATCTTTTTATTAATGGAGGCGAAGAGCCATATGTGGTTGATTGGGGAGATGGGAATACAACCATGGGAAATGTAAATCAAAATTCCTTTGTGCATATTTATAATTTTGTCGGAACAATGATTATTGGGGTATCTGATGCTCAAGGTGATTCGATTCAAGTATTTGTTGAAGTTTTTCCATGTCAGATAGACATTATAGGTAATTTTGCACCATGTCAGGGGGTATGTGAATCTTACTTTACAAGTAATCCCAATCAGTTTATTTTTTGGCAGATATTTTTAGATGGCTTAGTTATTTTTGAGGCAGATTCGGACATAATAGAATACTGTTGGCCGGAGGCCGGAGTTTACGTTATTACAGCACAGGATGATACTGGTCAGGTTACGGAACAGACAGTCATAGTTAGTGCTAGTTCACCTATCGATATAGTTTCTCTTTCTAATACTTTTTGTGTGGCAGACAGTTTGAACCCTTCTGCATGTGATAAAATATGTGCTAACTCTACTGCAATTTATACGGTGCCAAATGCTCAAAATGTAACATGGGAAGTACTCGGTGCAGATAGTTATGTCGAAAATGGAAACCAAGTAACAGTAGAGTGGGGGTCACCTGGAAGTGGATTAGTTACAGCGAGTACACCAGGTGGAGGAACTACTTCTAACCTATTAATCAATGCTAGTGGAACGATTGAATCAGACCCCACAGAATATAAATTATTCCTCCAAGCATTTGCGAGTGGAGGTGCATTCCCATATACTTATGAATGGATCGGACCAAATGGAACATCGATTAGTAATCCTAGTCCAGATGGAGTTCCAGCTGCCCCTGGAACATATACTTGTATCGTAACTGATGCAAATGGAAATACTGCTTCTGCTAATGTTGTTGTGGTTAA
>CAJQQY010000437.1 GCA_905480595.1 uncultured Saprospiraceae bacterium
TTAGGCTTATTATTAGCATTCTATCACATCGTTTTGGAAAAAGAAAAAATGCATCGCTTCAATCGATTTTATTTATTGGGAAGTATTTTTTTCTCTTTAACCATTCCTTTTTATATCATTTATACCGTTCCAAATTTGGCAGAAAATATTGTTTTAAATCCAGGACAAAATCCTGTCACCGAAACAATTACAAGTGCAAATGATCTAAGTATTTTATCTACTATTAAATCTCTCTTTTATGACTACTCAAACATTCTAATAGGTTTTTATTTTTTGATTGGTAGTTTATTTTTTATTCGTTTTGGCAAGAGTCTAATTGATATTTTCCAAAAAATAAAACAAAATAGAAAAGTCAATTATAAAAAGGCTAAAGTAGTTTTAATAGCTGAAGACATTTTACCTCATACTTTTTTGGATTATATATTTATCAATAAAAAAGAATTTGAAGAGCAAAAGATTGAAGAAGAATTACTCTCTCATGAACTTGCCCATGTTTCACAAAAGCACACATTTGATATTATTCTAATTGAGTTTTTACAGGTAATTTTTTGGTTCAATCCAATTCTCATTTTTTTAAAAAAAGCAATTCGATTAAATCATGAATTCTTAGCTGATGAAGCTGCTATCTCTCAACACAAAAATATTCCTAGGTATCAACAATTACTTTTAACCAAAGCTACTTCTAATTATAATAGCCATCTGGCTAGCAATATAAATTATTCACTCACTAAAAAAAGATTTCTAATGATGACTACAACTAAATCTAATACGACAATTTTATTCAAAAAATTACTCCTTATTCCAATAATCCTTGGTCTAGGATTTTTGTTTGCAGATAAAATATCAGCACAAAAAGGAGCTTCCGATGCATTGGTTAAGGAATATACTACCATTGTTAAAAAGATAAATGCTACCGATGAATACAATGAAAAGGCCATTAAACGATTAAAAGTTATTTACTCTCAAATGTCTGAAAGTCAAAGAAAAAATGCTGTTGCTTTTCCTTTGATAAAAAAAGACGGAGATAATGATCACGGAGAACTTCATGAAGGACATGATAGTGATGAAAGACATGAGCATAAAAAAAAGGAGTTGAAAGAATTGAAAATGAAGAAAAAAGCTAAATTAAAAAAGGTTGAAAAGGCTAAAAAGAAAGAGTTGAAAGAAAAGGAAAAAGCAAAACTTAAGGAAATGAAAATGATTGAAAAAGCTGAAATGAAAAAATTAAAAAAGGCAGAAAAAGCTAAATTGAAAGAGTTGAAGGCAAAAGAAAAAAATAAAGGATCAAAAATGTAAAATGAAATAAAAAAAGTCATGCAAATTTGCATGACTTTTTTTATTTCATTTTGTTATTCAATCATACCTGTCTTATGCAATATTGGCAATTGACCTCCATACGCCTTTCCAATATTTTCTTTAGTAAAAGTAGTTTCTGTATCTCCATAGGCTACTAATCTTTGATTCAATAAAACAACTTTATCAAAATAATCTTCTACTGTCGAAAGATCATGATGAACCACCAAAAGAGTTTTCCCTTGCTCTGCTAATCTCTTTAAAATCTGAATAATCTTCTCTTCCGTCAGCATATCAACTCCAACAAATGGCTCATCCAAAAAGAAGATATCTGCCTCTTGACAAAGTGCTCTAGCTATGAATACTCGCTGCTGCTGTCCTCCTGAAAGTTCACCAATCTGTCGATCTCGAAAATCAGTCATTCCTACTTCTTCCAAAGCATCCATCGTCATCGCCTTGTCCGCTTTACTTAATCTTTGAAAAATCTTTTTATGTGGATATCTTCCCATCAAGACTATATCAAAAACTGTTGCTGGAAAAGTCCAATCTACATCATTTTTTTGAGGAACGTAAACCACTTCCTTGCGTTGAGTTTCAATTTCTTTTCCATTGATTTTTACGGTTCCAGTATTTATTTCCACTAGTCCTAAAATTGCTTTGAACAAAGTGGATTTCCCTGCTCCATTTGGACCAACGATACCATAAATTTTGCCAGCCTCCATTTCCAAAAAAATATTGGTGAGCACTCTTTTCTTTTCATAGGAAACGGAAAGTCCACTTACGGAAATGATTGATTGCATAATTTTTATTTTACGTGGTGGTCTACTTTAGTTGACCTGAAAAAACAACTCATTTTATTTAGGTCAACTAAAGCAGACCACCGCATGACTGTTGTTACTGATTCATACTTCGATACACAAATAAAAATGCTCCTATAAAAAGCACTCCTAATATTCCATACAACAAGATATTATTTTTCTCTTCAGGAGCTTCGGCAATTTTCGGCTGTACTTTTCGAGACAATGCTTTTACAATCACATCAGTATTATATTTTAGCATAGCTAAATAACTTGGTGCATCACTATCTTTATTTCCAATAGAATCTGAAAAAAGCGATCCCCCAATGGTAATGTCGTTTGAACTTGCTAATTGTTGCAACATTTTTGGATTCACAGTTGATTCAATAAAAACAGCAGGAACACCACTTTCTCTAATCACTTTATCCACTTTTGTGTAGTCGGAAGTTTGTGCTTGCGCATCGGTTGAAGTTCCTAAAATTGATTCCAAACGAATTCCATATTTCCTTCCATAATATTGAAAGGCATCATGCGATGTGATTAAAATTCTTTGTTGCTTAGGAATCGTTTTGATTTGTTCTTGAATATATTCATCTAGTTCTTGTAGTTTTTTGCGATAAGCTTCGAAGTTTTTTTCGTAAAAATCTTTGTTTTCTACATCGTATTCGACCATCGCATTTTTGATATTTTCAGCATAGATGATTCCGTTAGAAGCATTCATCCAGGCATGTGGATCGGCAGAATTTGCATAAGTCAAACTTTCGATTACATCTACTCCTTCCGTCACTTTTACCACATTTGCTTTTGTTCCTGAATTAGTAATTAATTTCAACAACCAACCTTCAAAAGTCAAATCATTTTTAAAAATCACATCCGCATAGGCAACCATCGTTGCGTCGCCCGGAGTAGGTTCATAAGTGTGAGGGTCTTTCCCGATAGGAACAATTGTCGTCACTTCAAATTTATCACCCACAATATTTTGAGCAATATCTGAAATCATGGAAGCAGTCGCCACCAGTTTTGGTTTTTCTGTTGCATTTAATACTAATGGAATTACAAAAATTGTTATTAAGATTAAAAACTTTTTCATGTCTATTATTTTTGCAAAAAGAGATTCAAACAAACCTTTCCTGTTATCACAATCTCTTTTGATTTATTCAATAATATTTTAGCAGAGTTATCATATTCGTATTTTTCTAAAATCTCTACTTTCGAACCTAATCCTAATCCAAGTTGATCAAGGTATTGCAAAAATGGAGTAGATGATTCTCGCACTCCAACGACTGTTCCCTTCTCTCCTTTTTTAAATTCATTCAGGGGAGTTTGTTGTCTTGTTGCAAAATTTCCATCTGCATCAGGAATTGGATCTCCATGAGGATCAAATTTCGGATTTCCCAAAAAATTATCTAATCGATCAATCATTTCCTTCGACTGAATATGTTCCAATTCCTCCGCCATCTCATGCACTTCATCCCAAAGGAAATCTAACTTATCCACTAAAAAGACTTCCCACAGTCGATGCTTCCGAATCAACATTGTAGCAATTTGATTTCCCTCCTTAGTCAGTTTTACTCCTTTGTGGCTTTCGTGAATAGCCAATTTTTTCTATGCTAATCTTTTGACCATATCAGTTACGGAAGCAGCACTTGTTTGCATTTTTTTGGAAATCGAATTTGTGCTTGCTGATGGTTTTCCTTTTTCTAAAATGGAAAATATCGCCTTTAAATAATTTTCTTCTGTTTTGGAAATCTTCATTTGTTATTTTTCTTTTCACAAAGATAGGAATAAATTTTTAGATTAGTCTAAAAATAAAAAACACCACCATCTAAATGTATTTAAATGGTGGTGTTTTTATTTTATCCGGCTAAAGCCAAAACTCCCTTGAAACTACAAATCCCAAAAACTTCTCGGCCTTCGATACACAATAAACATATCTCGTACGCTCCAAAAGAAATACCATAACAATACTCCTCCAACTGGTAGATAAGCCCAATTTCCAACAAAATTAATCCAAACTGGAAGGCTAATTCCTAGCACCAAGGCTGTTCTTACAAAATTAATTCGTTGAATATATTTGTAGGTAAAAAATAAATGCACCGCACTTGCCAGTTGCCAGACTCCTAAAAGAATCAACATCGTATTAGTCCAAATTAATTGTCGATTAAAAAACCATAACAATATAAATGCACCAATTAAAATACTTTGTCCGAGGACATCCAACTTCATCCGTGTTCTTGAAATCATAATTTTTCTTCTGGTTTAAAAATTTCTTCGCTGTCCAAAATATTTTCCATCTCTTCGGGCATTTCTACTATTCCTAACTTCTTTAATTCTTTTAGTGTATTTTTTGTTTTAATAAAATACCAAATAGCAATGCCAAAGGGAATCAGTATAAAAATCAACGGGAGGAGATAATCGAAAGCATCAAATCGGAAATTATCTTGCATATAAACTGAACCGAACATCAATCCTAGATAAGCAATACTAAAAAGTAAATATCTTTTCCGAATCTCATCTTTTAACCTCCAACGAATAGTGAACGCGCTGAATAATTGCCAAGCTCCTAGCGTAGGCATAGTAATAAATAAAGGCATGAGAAAAATTCCAGTTATAACAACCAAAAAGAATAGTACTTTTTGAACTACTATATCAATTTTAATAAACCTGATTAAATTCTCCATGGCTTTTTTTTTTGCCAAAATGTTAATCAAATAAATTAATTACGAGATTAACTATTTAATTTAATTGAAAATATCTCCACTATCCAGAACATCCTCTACTCCATCAGGATGATCTCCGACTCCGTTAAATGCTTTTAATCTTTTTAAAGTTAAATTGGTCAATTTTATATACCAGTAAGCAATTCCTAGGGGGATAATTCCTCCAAATATTGTTATAAATATCACCAAAAAAACTTTGCCTAAACTAAATGCTATCATCCCTAGTCCTAATGAAAACAACAAGTAAATAAGACTTCCATAAAAATAGTAGGTTCTTATTTTATCACTTAATACCTTCCCCATAATCACTCCACTTCCCATCTGCCACAATCCCAAAAATAGAAGAGAAGTTGCAAAAATCAATAGTGCTGTTCCTCCCATAACAAATCCTATTAAGCCGCTTCCAACTGCAGCAAAAAACAAAAGACTTTGGATGGCAAATCCAACATTAAGCCATGATTTTTGAGTTTTTATATTCTGCTTCATTATAATTAATTTAAAGATAAATACAATTTTCTAAACTTTCAATAAAAATTGAAAGTTTATTTTACTTATTACTTTAGAACATTATAAAGCATCAAATGTTCTATTTTTATGAAAAATAAAATTTACAATAATGAATAAGATTTTGCCAGAGCAAGTCAATCAACTTATAAAAAATAGACGGTCTATTTTTCCAAAAGCATATATTCAAAAATCCATCCCCAAGGAGATTATTGAACAGGTTTTGGAAAATGCCAATTGGGCTCCTACACATAAATTAACAGAGCCATGGCGGTTTAAAGTTTTTCGAGGAGATGCTTTGGAGCAGTTGGGAAATAAACTTTCGGAGGTGTACAAAGAAATTACACCTACTGAGAAATTTTCTGAAATGAAATATAAAAAACCTTTGAAGAAGGCTTTGCAAAGTGATACCATGATTGCAATTTGTATGCAACGTGATCCGAAAGAAAGCATTCCAGAGTGGGAAGAAATCGCTTCTGTTGGTGCTGCTGTGCAAAATATGTATCTCACTTGCACGGCTTATGATATTGGTTGCTATTGGAGTTCACCAGGAACAATAAAATATTTGAATGAATATTTGAAATTGAAGGAAGGGGAAAAGTGTTTAGGATTTTTATACATGGGTTATCATGAGATGCCTGAGATTGGAGGGATGAGAAGATCTATTTCTGAAAAAGTTGAGTGGGTTTAATCACGTGGTGGTCTGCTTTAGCTGACCTAGAAAAAGGAGCAAAACGACTATCAACAAATAAAGTATTTTTCAAAAAAAAAAATCTAAGAGAAACTAATTCTCTTCGATTTTTTTTTAGTCGCTTTGCTCCTCTTATTTACGGTCAGCTAAAGCAGACCACTACCTGATTAAAATTATTGTAAGATAACTTTTTCTTTATAGATTTTTCCGTCTTGCTCAAAAGTCACAAAGAAAATTCCTTTTGCTTCCTTCGATAAGTCCACATTCTGAATTGAGCTTCTTCCTCCTGCTACTACTTTTTCAAAAACTCTTTTTCCATTGATATCAAAAATTGAAACAGTCATTGGCTTGTCTTGACTAACATACTCTATGTTGATATTTCCACCGGTTGGGTTTGGAGAAATTTTCACATAAGTTAATCCAGCTTCTTCTAATGCTGATTTCTTTTTAATAGGATGAGTTTTGATTTCAGCTTTCGTAGATTTTTCTTTTTTCAATATAATCTCAATAACTCCATTCTTGCCCTTATCTCCATATTTTGCAATTGCTTTTTCTCCTTTCAAAACCTGAACTTTTTTAATATCATCTGGCTTTAATTCTCCGTCTTTCTCCTTATCGAATTCTTTTCCATCCACTATATAAAGAGGCTTTACATCTGAATTGATTTTTATTTTATCATCTTCAATTTTCACATTTGAACCTGATTCAGAATCAGTCATTTTAAATGAGATAGGTAAAACATAACTCACACTTACTGCTTCTCCCTTTTGTTTTCCAGGAACGAAATTAGGCATTGAGTTGACCACTCTTTGAGCTTCCTCTCCTGTTCCTGCTCCTGGATTCCGAAGAATTTTTGCCTTACCGATTGAACCATCTCTTTGCACTACAAATTCAATAATTGCTCTTCCTTGAATACCTGCATCTTTGGCAGCCTTTGGATATTTTACATTTTTGTAAATATACTCCAACATAGCTCTCTCTGCACATTTTTTTTGTTCTTGATAGTTATCCATTTGTTCGCAAGCTTCATTTTTAAAACGTGGCATTTCTTCCACAACTTTAAATACCCTCTCCCCTTCTACTACGACCTTATTAGAATTTTTGTTCGTAGCAAATCCTACTACAGTTATATCATTTGAAGTATCTTCTGACGTTTTCTTTTCTACTTTAGCTTTCTTAGGTGATTTTTTAGTATCACCTTCTAATTTAAAACTCACAGGAACTGTCATTTCTACTGCTACAGCTTTTCCATCTTTTTGTCCAGGAATCATTTTTGGAAGAGCCTGAATTACTTTCAATGCAGCTGCTCCACAGCCTCCTCCAATATCTCTCACGATCTTAGTTTTAGCTACGGTTCCATCTTGGAGTACGGTATATTTAACAATCACTCTTCCTTGGATTCCAGCTTTTCGAGCTTCCGCAGGATATTTAATATTTGAATAAATAAATGTCAACAATTTAGTTTGTGCACATTTATCTCGTTTTGCTTCATCAGGAATTTCTTCGCAACCTGGGAAGCGAGGCATTTCGTCCACTTCTTTTTCTACTTTAGGAACTTTAAGTACATCAACCATTTGTTCGAAAGAAATTACATGAGGTAAATTATATTCATCTAAAAAATTTGTTCCAATTTCATTTACCTCGTTAGTATTCATAGGAAATTCAGCACCTAATGAAGATTGTAAAAGAATATATTCTCGTAAGAATTTATTTTTATTTTCTTTTAGTTCAAAATCAGTATCCTGATATTTTTTTGCTAAACTTTCATATGCTGATTTTACTTTTCCCTTATCAAAATTTTCAGGTCTTACTGTTTCATAATAACTTCCTTCCACCTCAGGAGAAACTTGAATAGCGTTTTTAACTTCTTCTATTTCATTTGATGTAGTATTCATATTTGCGATTGCTTCCTTCTTCGAAAAAGCAATTAATAACAATAAAATTACGGGTAATGCAAAAAGGTATTTTATGATTGCCTCTTTGCGAGATTTACTTCTGGTCATCATAACGATTCTCTGTTTTAATTGTGAATGAAAAAAATGATTTGCCAGCGCAATCTGCAGCCCGGACTGCGATTGTCTGAGTAATAAATGTCCATACTTTTTAGTCGGTGTGGTCTGCAGTACCACGGCATCCGCCAAATATTCATGAACAGTTTTCAATGATTTTTTATAAAAATACACCATCGGGCTAACCCAAAAAATGATGCTAAAAATTTCTAATAAAATGACATCTATAGAATGCCAACCTTTAACGTGAGCGACCTCGTGCATAACGATTTTTTGTCCATCGACATCATTCATCTCTAAATCTTTGCTCCAAAACATATATTTAAAAAATGAAAAAGGTAAGTGTGGTTCGTCAGTTAGAACTAATGTGTGATTTCCTTTTTTGGTCACTTCTGATTTCCGGTAAAGCGCATAAATTTTTCCTAGACCAATAAAAAATCGAAGACTAAAAATTGCCACACCTAATAAATATAATCCAATAAAAAATTTGTCCCAATCAAAAAACGTAGTTGTAACCACCTCATTGACAGCACTTTCTACATAATATGATCCTTCGCTGATTGGGTGAAAGTAAACTACAACTGGACTGTCTTCTTGGAAAATTGGTAAAAATTCTAGTAGCGGAATTCCTGCTCCCAATAATAAAGTCCCTAATAAGTACCAGCGATTTGTCTTGAAAAATGTCTCGTTACTCAAAAAATTGGAGTAAACTAAATAGAACACGAGCCAACAAATTGTTACTTTTAAAAAATATAAAACCATGATTTTTCTTATTTCTTACAAAATGTAAAAGTTTTATTGATAACGTTATGCCTCATCCGAAAGTTGATCTAACAACTCTCCCAACTCTTTCACATCAACATCATTTTCCTTGACTAAAAAAGAAACTAACTGATTCATTGAACCTTCAAAATAATCACTTGCGATTTTCTTTAAAGTAAACTTACTGTAATCATCTTTTTCAATAATTGGAAAATATTCATAAGTTCGACCGTATGCTTTATGATCCAAAAATTCCTTTTTTTCCAAAATCCTAACGATCGAAGAAATCGAGCTATGAGGCGGTTTCGGATCTCCCAAGTCATTCAAAATATCGCTCACCGTACAGCGTTCCAATCGCCAAATGATGTGCATGATTTCTTCTTCTGCTTTCGTTAATCTTTTCATAATTGAAATTTATTTATTTTATCTTCATCCTTGTTGATGAATAATTCCATTCAAATATTGAATTCTAAGCCTCACATACTCCCGATACTGTTTATCTTTTGTATCATAATATTGTCGATAATATCGTCTCGCAATTTTTTTATCTCGATAGTAATTATCACAATCTTTCGCCAAAAAATATAAATACACATGTTCATCAGGAGAATATTCAACTGCTTTTTTCCATGCAGCAATTGCCTCTTTCAATTTATTTTGTTCATTAAACACGAGTGCCAAATTTTTAAAATAGACACCAACATTTTCGCTTATCCCTTTTTCGATTGCCGCTTGGTATTCAATTTCACTTTGAGCCAAATCTCCATTTCCTTTGTAAGCCAAGGCCAATTGGTAATGAGTCAATTCTGAATCTTCTCCCTTTCGTACAATTTCATTGAGATGATAAATGCAGGAGTCAAATTTCTCCAAATGTAAATATGCAGCACCTATCATTTTTTGATAATACTGAGAAGTATCTCTTAGTGACATCGCATGCGAAATGGTGGACACTACATTCTCATAATCTTTTTTATGATGTAAAATATCTGAACTAGTATAAAGCAACTTCAGATTATCCGGGGCTAATTTTAATCCTTTATTAATAATTGCTTCAGCTGCTGGAGCTTGTCTAATTTGAAGTAGTAATGAACTTAACTCATTTATTACTACTAAATCTTTTTCATTTAGTTCATGCGCTTGACTAAAATATGCAATCGCCCGAATCGGATCCTTCAATCTTAAACTCATAAATGCATTCTGCCGAAAATAATAACTATTGGTTGAGTCAATTGCCAATAATTCTTGGTAACATTCGCTCGCTTTTGAGTAATTTAATTCCTTTTCGTAAAGCGATCCTAAATTACTCCATGCATTTACATTCGTTGAATCTTTTTTCAACAAAGAATTATAGCTAAATTTCGCCTCGTTATAATCACCTAACTTCATGTAACAAAAAGCGAGTTTTTGTAAGTAATCTTTATTTTGAGTTTTTACTCGATGACATTCATAAAAATGATCGAGTGCTTCTTGATATTGATAATTATTTAAGGCTTCCGTACCTAGCGTATATTGTTCTTTAATATCAATAGTGTTCGTCGGTTGTCCATTGACAAAGACGCAACTACTCAAAAGCATTGTAAAAAGTAAGGTATATTTCATAGCAGTAAATTAGCTTAAGTCAAAGGTAAAACGAATAAATTAGTTTTGCAACTATTTTTAAAGTTTAATAACTAATTATTACGTTACACTTTTAACAACTAGCTTTAAACCTTATACAATAAGGGTTTCAAGCAAACGTTAAATTTACGAACAAGGAGAAAATTAACTCTTTGAATCCTTCAACAAAACATGACGTATAATATTTTAATTAAAATTTGACCTGACTCAAAACGAAAAATTTGTCTTCTATAACAAGTAATCTTTCCAATTTAACTGCTCGTTATCCTTTTCTAAACAGAAGAGGCTTAGTAATATTTTTCTGTTTTGCATATTTATGGGCATTGATTTATTCAAAATTTGTGATTTCGGTTGCGATGATCTGTTTGATTGCGATGAGTGTTTTTGAATTGGATTTGGAAAAAAAACATTCGCTTCAACTCAATTCACAGCTTCGAAGTAATTGGCAGACATTTATTTCTAACAAAGCCTATTTGGCGGTCACCCTCTTTTTCTTTTTGATTTTGATCACAGGAATTTATTCGGCTGACATGAAATACTTGTTAGAGCGATTACGCATCAAATTGCCTTTTCTTTTATTGCCTTTCGCTTTTGCAAGTATGTCTAGCCTAAAGGAAAAAGAATATTTATCAATTTTTTATTTCTTTTTATTTCTACTTTTTGGAAGTGCAATTTTGGTTGGTTTTGGCTATTGGCAAAACTATGAAACGATTACAGAAAATCTTGGAAAAGGTCAACCTATTCCAACTCCTGTCAATCACATTCGCTTTAGTTTAATGATGGCATTTTCAATTATTGGAGGAATCGTTTTATATTTTCGAAATTTTTATTGGAAATGGGCTTGGGAAAAATGGTTGATTTTAGGAATAGTCGGATTTCTATTTTTCTTCATCCATGTACTTTCTGTGAGAAGTGGAATTCTTGTTTTGTATGCCTCTCTCCTATTTTTAAGCTTGCGTTATGCTTTTTTGCAAAAAAAATATTTCCTAGGCGCTGCATCTGTAATTGTATTGTTATGCATTCCTGCAATAGCCTACAATTCAATCGAGGGATTTAAGCAAAAAGTCGATTATACCATCTGGGATTGGCAGCAATATTATTATGATTTGCCTCTTCGAAGTTCGGACGCAAGTCGATTAATTTCCTTCAAAGTAGGGCTAGAAATTTGTCAAAAGGAAAAATGGTTAGGTGTCGGCGCAGGTGATTTGCGAAAAGAAGTTCATCAAATTTACGATCAAAGATTTCCAGAAATTAAAGATAAAAAAATGCCGCACAATCAATTTATTTCAGTTTGTGCTGGTATGGGAATGATTGGTTTAGCTGTTTTTATGCTCGCATTTTTCTTTCCTCTTTTTTATAAAAAAATAAAATCAGATGCATTATTTATCACATTGCATCTGATTATTTTTGCCTCATTTTTCACAGAAAACACCATTGAAAATTCAGTTGGGGTGGGATTCTACGTTTTCTTTTTACTCTTAGGAATTCATTTTTTAAGTACTAAAAACACTAGTCCTCTATTTAATTGAATTTAAGATTAAGTTTTCGATTTTTTGATTATCCGCATTTCGTTGAACATGTTTAGAATCATTTAACAACCATTCCTTTTTTAAAGAAGGGAAAATAGATCTAGCACGTTTTAGTAATTTCTCTCCTGGAAACATGAGGTCATCATCAGCTCCAATTATCGTTATAGGCTTAGTTATTTTTTTTGCTTCACTTTCTTTAATCGTTGGGATTGGTGAAAAATCCATCTCAAAATCAAGGAAAACCTTTGAAAGATATTTTACTGCAAATTCATCTCGTTCAGTAAATAATGCACTTAAAAATCGTTCAACAAATTTTGGTTTCTTCGTCCACATATATCTTTTCATTGGAATAAAAACATTAAAAATTGCCTTCAGAGGATTCCCATTAACAATTCCTGCTGGGCAAATTAAAAATGCCTCTTTAATTCTAGATTCATCCTCTGCAAGAGTTTTCCAAATAATCAATCCTCCAAATGAG
>CAJQQY010000438.1 GCA_905480595.1 uncultured Saprospiraceae bacterium
TGGTGATTAGCTTCAATATTTGGTAATTTTCTATATTTGACATGAGCATTTTTTTCTTCCAAATAATGGGTTAGGTTTTTCTCAATTAAAAATAAAACCTGATTCATATCAACTGTTCCTAATCTTATCTGCTTCGATTTCACCATCGAATATTCCAAAATTTCTTCGATCAAATTATACATACTTTGGGCATTTGATTGTGCTATGTTAATATAATCATTGATATCAGAGTCTGTATTATTTTTTAATTTTCTTTTGAGTAACGAGAGGAAACTAGTTACATTCCTAAGCGGAGTTTTCAAATCATGAGAGGCGATGTAAGCGAATCGCTCTAACTCTTGATTTTTAATTTCCAGCTCATCATTATATTTTTTTAATTGATTCTCCTTTTCCACTATGAAAGTGATATCCATCGCAACAAATGAATAACCAGTATGATTTTGTTTTCGAATTACTTTCGAAGCCACTAAGAAATAGTTTTTCTCTTCACCATCAACAATCAGGTTAAAGTAACTTTCTAATTTTCCATCATGTTCCAATTGATATATTTCCTTTTGAAATCCTTTTATATCCAACCCTTTAGAATTTTCTAAAACTTCAATCATATCAATATTTACTTCCTCACTTTGAGGAAATAAAACTTCTTTTGCTAACTCGTTTTTATGTTTTATAATAAATTCGGTATCAGTTATAATCACCAAGTTTGAAACTGAAGATAAGATGTCATCAAGCGCATCATGTGGATTTAATTCAAATAATTTGTAATTAGAATACACCCAACTTAACACTAAAATTAGTAAAACTAGAAAAGGTGAGAGTTCAAAATTAACAGGAGTAGTTGGACTTGGGATTATTAAGAATTTGATAAATATCAATACTGGGAAGAAAGTAAAAACTACCAACAATCCCAATTTCCATTTTCTTTCTCGTTCAAAATTGACTTTCCGATAAAAATAAAAACACGTCCCAATTATGAGAATCACAATTGTAAACCATGCTATTCTCAATTGTACATAAATATTATCTCTTTCTAAAATATAACTCCACTTTCCATCTATTCTATCTGATAAAATAATAATTGAATCGTTAGTGAGAAACAGCATTAACAAACAAGAAATGGCTAATCCAATAGCAAGTATTTTATTATATAATAATTCTTTCGAAAACTTCTTAAATGGACGAGTATAATAGACCACACAAATACATTCCATGAGTGTGATAAAACTAATCAAAAAACTTCTTTGAATATTTAAATTTACTACATCATAAAAATGACGAGCATTAAAAATTGACATTTCTGTAAGTACTAATCCTGCGCAAAACAAAAGGACAATTGTATGAATACGACTAAATATCTTCTTGTCTTGAATGAGGTAAAGATGTGTTGTCAATACTATCAATAGTGTAAAAAGACCAATAAAAACAGCATTATTCATTATCTAAAAGTTTGATTTTCAATCAGTTATGTTCTAATAAAAATATCGGAGAGAATAAAGAAGGGTTTAACTTTATAGCTAATGCAATTTCTATGCTCAATTTTTTTGACCTCAGTAAATTTTTCAAAAATCAAATAATAGCTCAATCATAACGAATATTAGGTCATTCTTATCGGTTACACATAGTTCATTTTTTTAAGGGTAAAACACTCACATCTTACAACTGTATAAACGAAAAATATTATTTAAACCAAAAAAAATACGTCATGAGAGTTTTATCATTTGTCATCATAATCCTTATCTCAACTACAACTTTTGCAGCAAATCAATTTGCAATGAATCATCCAATTATTGAAACCAATGGAGAAGAAGAAATGATCTCTAAATTGGTTTTTAAAACCAATCATCTCGATATGGGAGAAGCAATGTTTGGAGAAGAATACACTCACTTTTTTGAGTTTGTCAATAAAGGAAATGCCTCCTTAGAAATTGAAGATGCTTTCGCAAAAAACGAACATGCAGAAGTATTTAGTTTTTCTCCATCAGTTGAACCTGGAAAAACTGGTTGGGTTCGAGTTAAATTTGAATCAGAACTTTCAATTGGGAAATTTGAAGAATATTTTTTTATTCGTTCCAATTCAGGTGGAAAAAAAACACTTTCAAGGTTGAAAATCCAATATGAATTATTTGAATACTTAGCTATCGGTGGTGATAATGTTGAAGAAACTGACAAAGTAAATATTCGAGAACAACCGCTTTTAGATAGCCCTGTTATTTATACTTTAACTAGGGGAGAAACTTGCAAAGTTATAGGCGATGATATTGGAGATTATGTAGAAAAATTTGATGATTCGTTTTGGTTTAAGATTGAATCGGAAGGTCGAATAGGTTGGGTTCTGAGTGCATTGACGGAATTTTAATCCTTGATTTTCCAATACTCAACAAGGAATAACCAATGTCTATTTTTTGGAAAAATACTATTTGGAAAAAATTGGTTATTGGTTATTCCTTATCGAAGTGCTCGATATTAAATATTCAAAATTAAAAGTCGTCACTTCTTTCAGATTACGAAACTTTTCAATTCCAACTAACTATACTCTTAGTAAAAAACTAGTCCCTAGTTTTCCTCAACGTTTTGTCTCAATTTTGCCCTAATTATTCCCTTCCTTTTTCGTAATTTCGTTTTTTTAACCAAAAAAATTATAAACAAATTCTGTTTTCCAGATGTATTAATTGACAGAATTTTTATCATAAAAAAATTGAACGTATGACATCCAAAAAAGAGTTGGAAAAAAGGCAAAATGAAGATACTTATAAACTGTTGATCTCTAAGGTCAATAGTCGCCTTGAAAAAATTTATCTAGGTGGTGGAGAAAAAAGAATTGCCAAACAACATGATAAAGGAAAATTAACTGCTCGTGAAAGGATTGAACACCTGATTGATGAAGACAGTAATTTTTTAGAGATAGGTGCTTTTGCAGGTTATGATATGTACAAAGAATATGGTGGCTGTCCAGCTGGAGGAGTAGTGACGGGAATCGGTTATGTAAAAGGACGTCAATGTATGATTGTGGCAAATGATGCTACAGTAAAAGCAGGTGCTTGGTTTCCAATAACTGGAAAAAAGAATTTACGAGCGCAAGAAATTGCTATCGAAAATCGACTTCCAACTATTTACCTCGTGGATTCAGCTGGTGTATTTTTACCCATGCAAGATGAAATTTTTCCAGATAAAGAACACTTCGGTCGTATGTTCCGAAATAATGCAAGAATGTCTGCGATGGGTATTCCTCAAATTGCCGCAATTATGGGAAGCTGTGTTGCAGGAGGTGCTTATTTGCCCATCATGTCTGATGAAGCATTGATTGTTGAGGGAACAGGTTCCATCTTTTTGGCTGGACCATATTTAGTAAAAGCTGCCATTGGAGAAGATGTCGATAAAGAAACTTTGGGAGGTGCAAAAACTCAAAGTGATATCTCAGGTGTTACTGATTATAAAATGCCTGATGATAAAACTTGCTTAGAAACGATTCGAGACCTAGTAGATAAATTTGGGAAATTTGAGAATGCGGGTTTTGATCGAGTAGAACCAAAAGCACCGAAAGAATCACCTGAAGAAATATTAAGTATTTTTCCAAATGATCCTGCCAAACCGTACGAAACAAAAGATATCATTAAGCGAATAGTTGATGAATCAAAATTCACGGAGTACAAAAGTGGATATGGGAAAACGATAACTTGTTGCTATGCTCGCATCGATGGTTGGGCAGTTGGGATCGTTGCCAATAATCGAAAAGTCATAAAAACAGAAAAAGGAGAAATGCAATTTGGTGGAGTAATTTATTCTGACTCAGCAGACAAAGCTTCTCGATTCATTATGAATTGTAATCAGAAAAAAATCCCTTTAGTTTTTCTTCATGACGTAACTGGATTTATGGTTGGAACGAGAAGTGAGCATGGTGGAATTATTAAGGATGGAGCAAAAATGGTGAGTGCAGTTTCAAATAGTACCGTACCAAAATTTAGTATCGTAATGGGAAATTCCTATGGAGCTGGTAATTATGCAATGTGTGGGAAAGCTTACGATCCTCGATTAATTGTGGCTTGGCCTACAGCAAAAATTGCGGTGATGGGCGGTTCGCAAGCAGCAAAAGTATTAACTCAAATTCAAGTTGCTTCAAAAAAAGCTAAAGGGGAAGCACCTTCTTCTGAAGATGAAAAAGCATTATTTGAAAAAATAAAAAGTCGCTACGACGAACAAACAACTCCATATTATGCTGCTGCAAGATTATGGGTAGATGCAATTATTAATCCTTTGGAAACTAGAAAAGTGATTTCAATGGGAATCGAAGCTGCTAATAATGCTCCGGTGGAAAAATTTAATGTAGGAGTCATTCAAACGTAAGACGACTCTACGAGTCGTTACTCAGTCAAAATAACAATACATTTACAAATGAGTAAAAAACAAGAAAACGAAACCACACGCGAGTGGCTCAAGAGAATTGGTTGGGCGGGAATCTTGTTTTTTACGATCAAAGGAATCATCACAACTTACCTTATATTTCAAGCTGGAAAATGTGCACTAGATTAATTTTTTCCAAAATAAAAAACACGAGCTTTGGCTCAACAATCATAAATAATGAAATTACTTTCAAAAACAGTTACAGGGTTAGAGGAGATTTTAGCCAAAGAAATTGAAGACCTTGGAGGTCAAAATATTCAAATACTCAAAAGAGCAGTAAGTTTTGAAGGTGATCTAAAAACACTTTACCGCACTAACTTAGAATTAAGAACTTCGATTAGAGTTTTAAAGCCAATCTATTCATTTCAAGCTCGCGATGAAAATGAATTCTATAGAAAAATTAAAGAATTAGATTGGTCACAATACATGTCAAACAAAGACACTCTTGCGGTGGATGCAACTACTTTTGGAGAATATTTTACGCACTCCAAATACATTTCACTCAAAGCAAAAGATGCTATCGTTGATCAATTTAGAGATAATACTGGTCGTCGTCCAAATGTAAATGTAGTATCTCCTACCCTACGAATTAGTATTCACATTCAAATTGACGAGGTGATCGTTTCTTTAGATAGCTCAGGTGATCCATTATTCAAGCGAGGTTATCGAGTGGAAAGAATGGGTGCTCCAATGAATGAAGTTTTAGCCGCAGGAATGATTTTATTGACAGGTTGGGACAAAAAATCTGACTTTATGGATGGTATGTGTGGCTCTGGAACT
Source organism: uncultured Saprospiraceae bacterium (assembly GCA_905480595.1). Lineage (GTDB taxonomy): Bacteria > Bacteroidota > Bacteroidia > Chitinophagales > Saprospiraceae > CAJQQY01. Next base: position 5,179 of record CAJQQY010000438.1, read on the forward strand.
TTACCAATCGAAGCTGGATTGATTGCTCGAAATATGCCGTCGCAATGGAATAGAACAAGTTTCGGTTTTCAAACTTGGAAGGATTTTGATAATGACCTTTGGCAAGAAGTACGAGCTGAGGCGAAGGCGAAAATTGTTCCTTTTGAATATAAAATTTCGGGACATGATCGAGACTTTAAGGCAGTAAGTGTTGCTCGTGTTAATATTATGAAAGCAGAATTGGATGATACGATTGATGTAAAACGAACTACTTTTGAAAAACTAGAAGCTACTTCTGAGAAAGGAATTATGATTTTAAATCCTCCTTACAATGAACGATTAGCCATCAAAAACATCAATGAATTATATAAAATGATGGGCGATCAATTCAAACAACAATTTAAAGGTTGGGAAGTATGGGTGATTTCATCAAACATGGAAGCATTAAAGCATATAGGTCTTCGTCCTTCCAAAAAAATACATTTAATGAATGGGCCTCTTAATTGTAAATACGTTAAATTTGAAATGTACGATGGAACTCGACGGAAAGTATTTAAAGAAAAAATAGAGGAATCGTAATTTTAAATTAGCGTTAAAAAACAGATTATGATGAAGAGAACATTCCACCTATTCTTCTTTTTAAGTTTTGCAAATATATTGTTAGGTCAAGTTGGATTACGATTGGAAGGCACTCAATTTGCAAAGGAAAGTCAGGTAAATTGGGAAAAATTAAATGAACAAGTGAAAATATCTTTTGCTAAAAAAGATCAAACTCAGATCCCTGTAGATTTAAAAAAATATTTTTTAGCTGAAAATGTGGAGATAAATTCATCTAATGTTTTCGCAAAAAAAAATGCTAGCCAGGAGCTTGCATTTTTTTGTAAAATTGAAGTTCAGTTAGAAAACTCCTCCAATTTACCCGTTCGATTTCGTTTAGGAGAAGTCCAAGCGGTAGATCAAAAAGAAGGAAAATGGCAACAATTCAATAACTAGATTTAATTTAATCCAAGTCCTAAACTTTCCATCCCAACTGGTGATGCCGCTTTTGAACGAGGCATTTCAGTTTCGATATTAAGAGTAAAATAGAAAGTAGCTCCCTTTCCAACCTCTGACTCAACCCAAATTTCTCCATGATTTTGATTAACAATTTTTTTACAAATCGAAAGACCAACTCCTGTTCCTTCATATTCGTCTTTACCATGTAATCTTTTGAAAATTTCAAAGACTCTTTCTTTGAATTCCATGTCTATTCCAATTCCATTGTCTTTCACAAAATAGACTAAATCATTTCCTTGAAAGCCTTCTTTTATTCCTATTTCCACTTTAGGATTTGATTGATTAGTATACTTGATACTATTGCTAATGAGATTTTGGAAAAGTTGGCTCAGATGTGATCTATGCCCTTTTACATCCGGTAATTCACTAACTATAATATCAACATTATGTTCCATTATTTTCCCTTTCAACGTTGCAATTACAGTATCGACTACCCCATTTAGAGAAACTGATTCTTCATAAATTTCTTCATTTTCTAGTTTTGAATACATCAATACCTCATGCAATAAATCATACATCCGACTAACATTGGTCGTAATAAAATTGATATATTCATCAGCATCCTCTCCTAACTTCCCTTTGAATCTTCGCTTAAGCAAAGTAGCAAATGATCCAATATTACGAAGTGGTTCTTTTAAATCATGGGAAGCGATATAGGCAAAACGTTGAAGTTCATCATTTTTACGCTCCAGCTTTTTATTTTGAATAAGGCTTTGCTCATTTTGTTCTTTAAGTAATTGATTGGTTTCAACTTGTTTAAGATGAGCTTTTTCCAATTCAACATTTTGCTGCTGAATCTGATAATTCTTTTCTGTTTGTATTTTATTGTGTTCTGTTTGTGATTTATATTTTGAATGTAGTTGCCAAAGAATAACCATCAAAGCAAATAAACCTACAATCAAGAAATTCCGATAAGTATTTTGTAACTCTGCATCTCTTTTTAAGATATCCTTTTCCTTTTTTGTGATCTCATACTGCATTTTAGTATCAGACATCTTTTGAAGAGTTGCCTCATTCCGAAGAGAATCTTTTAATTCAGAAAAATTCCGATAGTACATGTTAGCTTCTTTATACTCACCTATATTATCTAAATGCGTTGCTAACGATTTATAAACATCTAACAAGATAGGTCGTGCTCCAAGATCTTGAGCTAATACCAAGCTTTCTCGAAGATATTTTAAACCTTTCTCTCGATTTCCTAAGACCATATAAATCTCACCAATTTTTTTAGTACTACTTATATGTCCCCATTGATCTTTGTCCTTAATATTCCTTTCATAAGATTGAATAAAAAATTCTAATGCTTTGTCATATTCTCCTAATGTTTGATAATTATCTCCAAGATTAAATGTGATATACGATAACTGTGGTTGATTATCTAAAGCCATCGAAAGATTATATGCTTTAAGGTTATATTCCAAGGAGAGTTCTCTTTGATTCATTCTAGAATAAGCCCCACCAAGTGCTCCAAAACTTGTTAATTTTAAAACTTTATGATCTAACTCTTCAGCAACTTCAAGGCATTTCTCATAATATTCAATTGCTTTGTGGTAATTCAATTGATAGAAGTGAACTCCTCCAATTTGGTATAGTGAAAAAGCAATTGCGTTTCTATCTTCCAATTCTTCTCGAATTTGCAAAGCCTTAAAGTGATACTCAAAGGCTAATTCAAAATTTCCTATTGATTGATAAGCTTTTGCTAATCGATAACATGCATCTCCAAGTGACTTGCCGCCATCTCCACTAATATCTTGAATTAATTTTGTTAAAATAGAAATAGCTTCATCATACTTATGAGAAGCGTTGTAACATAATCCTAACTTATACTGAATTTTAGATTTTAATTCTGGCTCTTTAAGTTTTCTCACAATAGACTCTGCTGCCAGAAAATTCTCTAATGCCTTTTCTGTCCTTCTTGCCAAAAGATTAGCTTCTCCTAACTCAATGTAAAGAAGAACCTCCTCTTTTGTATCATCTCCATTAATTCTAACATTTAATATATTTTCTAGACTATCCAGATTGCTCCCATAAAGCAAAGGCATAACTAAAAAACTAATGAATACTAGAAAATTTCTTTTTTGGGACAGCATTATATTTTAATTGTAGTCGTTAGATTATTGATTATTATATGAGTTACAAAAAAAATGCCACCTTACATCGTAAGGTGGCATCTGTTTATAGGTAGAAAGTTTACCCTGCAGAGCTATCTGGTGGTGGTGGTGGATTACCTCCACCAGGTATGATAGTTCCATTATTATCTCCACCGGAGTTTATACCTCCGCCTTTGAGATTTTTCATGTCTCGAACATCTAAGACCTGCATAGTCCGACGTTCCATGATTGATTTTAAGCTAGTCATCTTGAAAAATTTTTCATGGTTAACAATAGATTAATAAAGATCATCTGGTATAACCAAATGAGTTATCTTAAATCGGGGGAAAAATTTTCAATAAATATTAAAGAGGGAAAATAAAAACAGGGAGAAAAATAAGATGGGAGATATTGTTTCCTATTGTGGTTGCTAAAAATATGCCAATTTGCATTTTGAGAAAAAAACAAGCATTTATTTTAAAAACCTTATGTTTAAATGATTTCAAATAAATCAGCAACACCTATTGGTCGCGCAACATTAAACCCTTCGGCAAAATCTACTCCAATTATTCTCCCGTATACACTACTTTTAGCTTTTACTGATTCTAAAAAGCCTTTATTGGAGATTGGAGAGTCTAATTCTTTGGAGCCTGGATTAAAAAACTGTGATTCAAAACAAAGTACTAAATCTATTTTTTTGTCCATATAAGATGAGATATCAACCACAAAGTCTGGTTGAAGCGTATAATCTTGTATATAATGATAAACTGCTTTTGGTCGCCAACGTTGCTGTAATTTCTTTTTATCGTATGTTTTCACTTTGGCAAGTCCTGCAATAAAACAAGCATCGGAAGTTAATTTTGCAGCCCGTGCATGATCAGGATGCCGATCAGATATTGCATTGGCTAAAACTATTTCAGGTTGATATTTTCTAATGACCTGAGCTATTTTTTTTAGGTTTTCCTCTGTATGTTGAAAAAAACCATCTTTCATTTTGACATTATCACGAACTATCGCACCCATCATTTTTCTAGCAGCTTCCGCTTCTTTTATTCTCAACGGACCAGACCCTCGTGTACCTAACTCCCCTCTCGTCAAATCTAAAATCCCAACTTTCTTACCCATTTCTATATGTTTGAGTAAAGTTCCTGCACATCCTAATTCTACGTCATCAGGATGCACACCAATCGCTAGAATATCTAATTTCATATTTTGGATTTAATCGTGTGGAGCAAATCTACACTTTTCTTCTTTTTTTTTAAATAAAAGTTCAGTTGATTAAAATTCAAATAAAAATAGCTATTAATCATTTTAAATTAATAGCTATTTTTTCTATTACAAAAACTAATCAGCTAGAATCTTTTTTATCGATCTTTTTATTTTTGAAGATGTAGGATTTGTAATAGAATAATAATAATCTACTACTCTACCCTCTTTGTCTACAAGATATTTGTAAAAATTCCATTTTGGTTTGGAAGATACTTTTCCATTTAGTTTTTTGTCAGACAGAAACTTAAATAGAGGGCTTGCATCTTTTCCTTTTACCACCGTTTTTTCAAAAATAGGATATTGTGCATTATATTTCATCACGCAAAATTGCTGAATCGCTTCTCCATCCAAAGGTTCTTGTCCAGCAAAATCATTAGAAGGAAACGCCAATACTTCAAATCCATCCTCTTTAAATTCTTCATACAATTTTTCCATATCATCTAACTGGGGCGTAAAACCACATTGAGAAGCAGTATTTACGATCAACAGCGCCTTACCTTTATAATCAGCTAAAGAAACTTCCTTTCCAGAAGCATCTTTTACTTTAAACTGGTGAATACTATTCTTTTCCATTTTTCTTTTGTTTACTTTTTTATAAAACATGAAATTAACTCTAACTTCTAAAAGATTAACCTATTAAGTCTTCTTTTGTTTAAGCTTATTGGGATTAGTTTTTTGAAAATTAAACAACGGCATATTTATTGATTATTTTAACTTGTTTTTATACTTTCTCTAAAAAAATATGTCATGAATTTATTTAAAAAATTCGTTTTTTCAAGTTTTGTCTTTTTAGTAATGATTCTGAGTACTACTTCTAATGCTCAAGTTCAGACCACTTCTAAAACTCTAATCACTAGCCCTAAAGTAGAGTTTACACTTGAAGATATTGAAAAAATAAAAACTCTTCTTGAGCATCATTTCAAAACTCGAATTAGTGATGCAGAAATGGTGATGTATGGAAAAGCTTCAAATGAAAATTTAGATCTATATATTTTATTGGATAAAACTCGAAAAGAAGATCCTTTTTTCAGTCAACCACATATTACATTTATAATTGAATCAATGGAAGAGAGATTGGGAAAAAGAAGACCACAATCCAAATCTCAATTGGAAACTCCAACAAAAAAATTGAGAAATCCTAAAGTTTCAAAATTACCGAAAAATAAAAGCGATAACTATTAATCTCAATAGTTAGATTCTTTGTCGCAAAAAAACCTCTACTGAATATAAAATTTTCAGTAGAGGTTTTTTTATGGAAAAATCGAAGCTTCTTCATCCAACCAAAATGTTCTTTTCCCGTAAAATACTTTTTAGAACATATTTAAATTTGTTTTAAAATCAATTCTTTTATTTTTTATAGAAAGCTAGAAGATTTGATATCTTTAGATGTTGAAAATACATCCTATCTTAAAACCTTCGCTATTAGTTTATTACAAATATTATTCACCTTAATTTAATTGGCCATCGAATTTTATTTTTATGAAAAATTTTAAATCCCTAACGATTACAACCTTTAGTTTTTTTATATCATTTTCCTTTTTAATGTCTTGTGGAGGAGATCCTGAACCGGCAACTCCACCTACCCCAACGATAAAAAATACTGCAACTCAAAAATTGGAAAAACGATTCGAATTAATTTCTCCGCAAACAAGTGGTGTTACTTTTTCTAATACTATCAATGAAGATTATAATCACAATATTCTAACTTTTGAATATCTATACAACGGTGGAGGAGTTGCAATTGGAGATTTGAATAATGATGGATTACCAGATATTTATTTTTCAGGAACGTTCGTTTCCAACAAATTATATCTGAACAAAGGTGATATGAAATTTGAAGATATTACTAATAAAGCAGGCGTGGCTGCCAATGATGGTTTTAAAACGGGAGTGACAATGGCAGATGTAAATAATGATGGATGGTTAGATATTTTTGTTTGCCGAACAAGTAAATCTGATGATGGTAAAAAGGACAATTTACTTTTTATCAATAATAAAAATTTGACTTTTACTGAAAGTGCGAAGCAGTTTGGATTGAATGATAATAGTAATACGAATCATGCTAATTTTTTCGATTATGATAATGATGGTGATTTGGATTTATATTTATTGAATCACAGATTGGGTTTTAAAGATGCAGTAAAAATGGATTTAAAATCAAATCCAGATGGATCAATTACCAGAATAAAAACACCTAAAACCCCTTTCGAGTCAGATCGACTTTACAAAAACAATAATGGAAAATTCGTCAATGTGACCAAAGCTGCTGGCGTTGAAAATTCATCTTTTGGATTAAGTGCCACAGTTGCAGATTTGAATCAAGATGGTTACATGGATATCTATGTTGCGAATGATTATATCGAACCTGATTACGTTTATATCAATAACCAAAATGGAACTTTCTCTGATAAATATGATTCCTACATTCGACACTCTAGCCAAAATTCTATGGGCTGTGATATTGCCGATTTTAATAATGATGGTCTGTTAGATATCATGGTGATGGACATGATCGCCGAAGATCCTATTCGCTATAAACAACTCATGAATGTGATGCGAAAAGATCGTTACAATGCTTTGCTTCAATATGGATATGGTCATCAAGCAGGTCGGAATGTTTTGCAAATCAACAATGGAAATAATACTTATAGTGAAATCGGACAACTCTCTGGTGTCTCAAATACCGATTGGAGTTGGGGTGCATTATTTGCCGATTTTGACAATGATGGATGGAAAGATATTTACATTGGGAATGGCTACAAAAGAGATGTAACCGATCTCGATTATATGAGTTATACCCGTGATTCAATTCAGAAATCTGGAGGTATTACTCAGCGAAGATTTCCAGATGTCAATACTTACCTCAATATGATTCCAAGTAAGAAATTGGTCAATTATGCTTACAAAAATAATCGTGATTTGACCTTTACAAATGCGACTCAAGATTGGGGAATCACTCAAGCTTCTTTTTCCAATGGAACAGCTTATGCAGACTTGGATGCAGATGGTGATTTAGACTTGATAGTTAACAATATTGATGATCCTGCTTTTATTTACAAGAATCTCACATCAAACTCTAACTACCTACAAATCAACCTTTTAGGGGATAAAAAAAATACCCAAGCGATTGGTACCAAGGTTAAAATTTATACAGGTGGTGAAGTTCAATTCTTAGAAAAAACAGCTAATCGAGGTTTCTTTTCAGGGAGTGATCCACTACTTCATTTTGGATTAGGAAATCACTCAACAGTTGACAAAATCGAGGTTACTTGGATGGATGGAAAAACGCATGTGATAGAAAATGTATCAGCTAATAAACGACTTACTTTAAAGCATGCTGAGGCAAATAAAAAACCAATTTCAAAAACGAAATCAACTCCAATTTTCACAGAAAGAAGTAGTATTCATAACATTGCTTTTACGCACAAAGAAAATATTTTCGACGACTTCAATCGAGAGCGATTACTTCCTCATAAATTATCGAATTTGGGGCCACACATTTCTAAAGGTGATGTGAATGGAGATGGATTGGAAGACTTTTTTATTGGTGGTGCTTCGAATAGTGCGGGAGCACTTTTTGTGCAAGACAAAAATGGGAAATTTCAAAATCAATCGAATTCAACTTGGGATGCTGATAAAATTCATGAAGATATGGAAAGTGTTTTCTTTGATGCAGAAGGCGATGGTGATTTGGATTTATATGTGGTGAGTGGAGGAAATGCGAGTAGTGCAAATTCTACTAATTACCAAGATCGATTGTACTTAAATGATGGTACTGGAAATTTCTCTAAAGGAAAACTTCCTAAGTCAAATTCAAGTGGTGCATGTGTTGCTACATTCGATTATGATGCTGATGGTGACCTCGATATTTTTGTAGGTGGGCGAACTGTTCCAGGGAAATATCCGACTGCTCCACAGAGTTTAATTTTGCAAAATGACAACGGGACTTTTTCAAATGTAACTCAATCTGTAGCCCCTGATTTTGAAAAAACAGGAATGGTGTCTGATCTTAAAATGGCAGATTTAGATCAAGATGGAAAAGAAGAATTAATTGCCTTAGGTGAGTGGATGCCTATTTCAATCTTTAGTTACGATGGAAAAGAATTCAATAATATCACTTCAAAATATGGCTTACAAAATACTTCTGGTTGGTGGAATTGTTTTGCTCTGGAAGACTTTGACAAAGACGGAGATATAGATATTATTGCGGGTAACTTAGGAGAAAATTCTCGAGTCAAAGCCTCTGACAATCAACCAATTAAAATCTACGCAAATGATTTTGACGGCAACGGAAGTTTAGATGCAGTCATGACTTTTGGATACCAAGGAAAACAATTTCCTTATGCGGGAAGAGATCATTTGATGTTACAATTACCAGGAATCAAACGAAATTTTAATCGATATAATAAATATGCGAAATCTGATATCACCGCAATTTTTCCAAAAGAAAAATTAGCAAGTGCACAAGTTTTAGAAGCTAGGTTAATGTCTTCCGTCTTATTAAAAAATGAAGGTGGGAAATTTTCTGTAACAACACTTTTACGGGAAGCGCAAATTGCTCCTACTCATGAAATAATGACCTCTGATTTTAATGGAGATGGAAATATAGATGCCTTGATGATTGGAAATAATGATGGAGCCGAAACTGAATCAGGTGTTTATGATGCAAGCAATGGAACTCTTTTGTTGGGTGATGGGAAAGGTGGTTTTAGTTTTTCTCCAAATCAAAAACACGGCTTGTGGGCAAATGCGCAAGCAAGAGATGCGGTGGAAATTAAATTGGCGAATGGAAAAACTATGATTTTGATTGCCAACAATGGAGGGAAACTACAAGCATTCGTTCAAGACGGAAAAAATATTCCGCTTTAAATTTTTCAAATTAAAAAAATCTAGGGCTGTGAGTACTTGAAGTATTCACAGCCCTTTTTTATACGAAACTTTTTTGAGTCATTTTTTGTAAAAAGAATATTCAAATTACTCATCACTTCAAATCGAAAAAAATGGTTTTCCAAACTTCCAGACTCCTTGTTCGACAACTCACCTACGATGATTTCGAACCATTTCATGAAATGCAAAGTAACTTCAATGTAATGCAATATGCCTCTGGCAAAGCACAATCTTTCGAAGAAAACAAAGCTGATTTAAAAAAGGTAATTAATCATTATTCTGAAAAGAATAACGGATTTTGGGTTTGGGCAATTGAAGGAAAATCAAATGGTGAATTGATTGGAACTGCTGCCATGATTGTCGATGAAAAAAATGAGGGAGAAATAGGTTATCGCTTGTTGGAAAAATATTGGGGGAATGGATATGCTACCGAAATTTTAAAAGATTTGATTGATTTTGGTTTTGAAAAAATGAAATTAAAAGCGATACATGCAAATGTTGATGTTAGAAATATTGCTTCTGTAAAAATGTTAGATAAGTCAATTTTGAAATATATTGGTGAAGAATGGAATGAGGAATTTCAAAGTAACGATCGGTTTTATCGATTGGAGCAAATTAGTACGTAGCAATCTGCTTCAGCAGACCTTAAAAAGGATCAACCATATTGATGATTGATCCTTTCCTTTGATTTTTTTCTAGGTCTGCTAAAGCAGACAGCTACGTATTATCTGATAAGGGCAACATCGCCCGACATTTCCTCTACTCCAGTATTCGTTTCTATTCTGATCATATAAATCAAAACATCCGAAGGGTGTGGATTACCATCAATAGCACCATCCCAAGGAGTTTTTTCATCATGTACTAAATTTCCCCAACGGTTATAAATTTTAAAATCTATAACTTCGGCATTATTGCCTGTGATAACTGGGCCGAAAGTATCATTTAATCCATCTCCATCAGGCGTAAAAACATTTGGCATTTCCCAACTTCCACAAGCTACGATTTCAATACTTGCTGTGTCCACACAACCATTTTCATCAATTACAATTACTGAATATTCGGCATCTTCTTCAACTATAATCGAAGCACTAGTTTCACCATTTGACCATTCATAATTTTCAAAATCACCGGCATCTAAAAGAACAGGTAGTTCTCCACAAAGGTCAACTCCATGAGGAGTATTTATTTCAAGGGAGACTGATTCTGAATCATCTACCGTCACTTGATAAGCACCAGAACAACCACCCGCATCTTCAACTACCACGAAAAATGTTCCTGATGCTACTTCCATAAAGACATTTTCATTTTGAAAATTCACCCCATCTATACTATATTCAAAAGGTTCATTCCCTGGCTCAACCAATACCTCTAATATTCCATTTTCAAATCCACAACTGGTATGTTGCACCATCACATCTTCAATAACTGGATTTTGTGGAGCATCAATATTGACATTGACGATAGTTGCACAACCTGCTGCATCGGTAACAGTTAACGTATTATTTCCTTCTGCCAAATTCATTGCTTCCTCCGTTGTTTCACCATTGTCCCACAAGTAAGAGTATGGCTCAAAACCCCCATTGATCGCTACCGAAGCTGTCCCAAAACTTCCATCACAACCTGCTGAAGTTTGTGCCGCCACAACTCCTGAAATTTCTGAAACATAAACAGTTACTGAACTCTCTTCTATCAATATTGGTGAAAAAGAAATATCATCCAAAGCAAAGTCATTCCCACCTACAGCGATATTTTGGTTCACGATACAAATCTCAACATTAGTATTATTACCAGAATCCCATGTTTGAAAAAACTGTTCCCAATTACAAGTTCCGGAAGGTGCTGTAAATGTTGAACCTAGCAAAGTTCCATTGATGGAGAATTGCAAATCAGCATGATTATCTGCCACAACCGTGGTAACCCAAGTCGAAAATTGGTACGTCGTATTTTCTTGAATATCAACGGTTTGGCACCAAACTTCTTGATTCAAATTTGCTGATCCATTAACCACTAACATATTTCCAAACCCTGTAGTGTGATCATCACAATTCGCAAAGTTGGAATGAGCAATATTGGGGTTAGTCACAACGGCATAAGTCCCTTCATCTGACAGGTCTCCCCATTGTCCACCACCTGAATTCGGACCATAAATATATTCAGTAGTAAAACCAGAATTTCCATCGGAAAAATCTCCATTTGTAATGACTGAATTTCCTAAACTATTTCCTATAACCGTATAGGTGGTAGTAGAAGGAGGAGTCACCGTTGGATTAGCTGTACTTGGACTAGTGATCCATGAATTTGGAGTCCAAGAATAAAAATCAAAAACATCTCCTTCCGCGACTAAAGCTACAGTTTGACCTTGACAAATAGTGTCTTGTGCTGCAGCTGCAGTTATAGATAATTGAGCAAACATAGTCGTTGACAGAATGCAGAAAAGAAAAACTAAGGCGTCTTTTTTCATAGTAAAAGTTTTAAAATCCTTTGTAATATGTTGACTCTGAGGGTTTTACAAGCTGAAGTAGTAATAATTAGGTAGGTTAATACAAAAATACGGATTCTTGTTTTGTTTTTGGAAAAAAAGATGAAATATATTTAATTATCCGATATTCATTTTTAGAAAATCTGTAATAGTTTTTAGTATAATTTAGATATATATCACAATGATCTAAGTTCATGTTCAAAAAAAAAATGCAACTGAATTTCTCTGTCAAGAAAACAATTACATTTTTTTAATTCTTATTTTTTCAATAAAAAACTACCAACGAATCAACGCAGATCCCCACGTAAATCCACTTCCAAATGCTGCTAGACAAACCAAATCACCTTCTTTAACAGCACCTGCTTCCCATGCTTCACACAATGCAATCGGTACAGAAGCGGCGGTAGTATTTCCATATTTTTGAATATTATTCCAAACTTGATCGTCATTCAACTTTAATATTTTTTGTACAAATTGACTGATTCTTAAATTCGCTTGATGCGGAACAAACATATCTATATCTGATACTTGTAATCCTGCTGAATTTAATGCCTCCTGAATCACTTCTGGAAATTTCCTTACGGCTAATTTGAATACAAACTGACCTTCCATGTTTGGATAAAGGTGTCCTTCTTCCTGCATTTTATCAGTTATAAAAATTCCTCCATACTCCAAATCTTTGTCATAACCATAATCATATTCAATTCCCATTTTATCTAAGTGATAACCACCATGAGAACCAGGATTAATGAAAGCTAATTTCTCAGCATAAGTTCCATCTGAATGTAATTTTGTAGTTAGAATTCCTTGGCCTTCTTTCTCTGTTGGCTGCACCACAACTGCACCAGCTCCATCTCCAAAAATAACCGTAACATTTCGTCCTTGCGTACTATAATCTAATCCCATTGAGTGCATTTCTGCACCGACCAAAAGAACATTCTTATACATTCCTGTTTTTACAAATTGGTCAGCAATACTCAATCCATAAACAAATCCACTACATTGATTTCGAATATCGAGTGCGCCTACTTCCGTTCCCGTAATCCCTAATTCTCTCTGCAATAAAACACCACAACCAGGAAAATAATAATCAGGACTAAGTGTTGCAAAAATGATGAAATCCACATCTTCAGGTTGAATTCCAGCTCGCTCTATTGCTATTCGAGCAGCTTTAGTACCCATCGTTGCAGTTGTCTCTTTGTGTTTTTCACCGTAACGTCTTTCTTTGATTCCAGTCCTCTCTTGAATCCATTCATCACTAGTTTCCATTACTTTAGATAGATCATCATTCGTGACTGCTTTTTCAGGAACATAACTTCCGATTCCCGCTATTTTTGAATTGAACATATTTTTTTTGTTTAATTATATAGTTTGGTAAAACTCTAAATATCTTTTTTTTTCGTAAAAATAGTAAATATTAGCTTTTAGAAAAATCGCTATGAGGATCTTCTAAAAGACAAAGTCAATTTATTTTTTTGATAATAAAAATCCAAAAGGCATAATTCCTTTTTAAAATATTCATTCTCTCTTATTTTATAATTATCTTTAAATGCAACTTTTATATAAAACTTCTAAAACCGTAACTTACATTTCAAAAATAAAACTATGACAAACCTTAAGTTATCCTCCAAAAAAATCTTTAAGTTTCTTTTCCCCTTAATGTTTTTATTCTTTGGAATTTCTGTTCTAGCTCAAACACCAACTGTACAAGATTGCCTTGGAGCTATTCCTATTTGTGCACAATTTTATACAGAAACCACTTCTCCTTCAGGAGCTGGAAATTATCCCAATGAAGTAAATGGAACTTCACAAGGCGGAATTTGCTGTATGGATAATGAATTAAATTCTATTTGGTACACCTTTACAGTTAATCAATCTGGACAATTTGGATTTACCTTGACTCCTAATGATTCAGAGGATGATTATGATTGGGCTATGTTTGATATTACTAACGCGACTTGTGCAGATATTTTTAATGATATTTCTTTGCAAGTTAGTTGCAATGCTGCAGGTGGAGTTACATGTAATGGAAATACGGGAGCGAATGGTGGCTCAACTTATAATAATCAAGGTGCAGGTTGTAATAGTATTTCACCTAGTCAATTTGCCGGAAATAGTCCCGACAATGCACTTGTTCCTGTTGTTCAAGGAAACACTTATGTTTTAGTTATTTCCAATTGGACGGGGTCAACCAATGGTTATACTATTGATTTTGGAGTCTCTGGGAATATTGGAATCATCGA
>CAJQQY010000439.1 GCA_905480595.1 uncultured Saprospiraceae bacterium
CCTCCGATAAAATTTTATCAAAAGTCCCATTTTTTTATTCTAAATCAAAAATTAAGAGAAGTAAACATATGATGAAATTACAATTATCAAAATGACTAAACTTACTTGCTTGACATATTTGAAAGGAGTAATATCAACTTCATTACTGTATTTCAATTCGAAGTCAGATGATCGTGGTTTAAGTTGGCCAATGATTAACATAATAATGATATTCATCACAAAAAGAATAGCCATAACATGAAGGAAGTGTGGATAGTTTTCTTCTCCAAAAACAAAAGGCTTCAAAATAAATTGACTAATAGAATAAAGAACAGCTCCCAAAACAATAGCAATTTTAGCTGCAATAGCAGGAATTCGTTTGGTCAAATAACCTACTACGATAATTGTCAAAATAGGAATACTATAACATCCATTTACTTCTTGCAAGTAACCAAATAGGCCAGCTGGAGCATTAGCAATAAAAGGAGCAATAAACATTGCTAATAAGGCTAAGACAATCCCAAATCGTTTTCCATATTTTATAACTATTTCATCAGAAGCATCTTTGTTAATATGTTCTTTGTAAATATCTAAACCAAATAGAGTTACGGAACTGTTCAAGGCACTATTAAAAGAACTCATGATTGCTCCAAATATCACAGCTGCAAAAAATCCAACCATTGGCGCAGGTAAAACTGCTTTTACCAATTCAGGATAAGCCTGATCTTGAGTGGTTAATTCACCTTTAAATAGATAGAAGGCAATCATACCAGGAAGTACCAAAATTAATGGTCCTAATATTTTTACACCTGCAGCAAGAAGTAACCCTTTTTGCCCCTCTTTTAAATCTCTTGCCGCAAGGGCACGTTGGATGATAGCTTGGTTGGTTCCCCAATAAAATAATTGAACCAACATCATCCCCGTAAAAATAGTAGCAAAAGGCACAGATGCTGAAGAGTCACCAATTGCATTAAATTTTGAAGGATCGAATTGATATAAGTTATCTAGTCCTGTTGCTATTGATCCATCACCAATGTGTAGTAAACCAAGTACAGGAATCATTAGCCCTCCAATAAGTAATCCGATAGCATTAATTGAATCAGATATAGCAACTGCTTTTAATCCTCCAAAAACAGCATAAATAGATCCGATAATTCCTATTCCCCAGACACAAAGCCAAAGTGCAGCTGTGTGAGAAATTCCTAGTTGTTCAGGAATATCGAACATTGAAACGAAAGCGAGAGCTCCAGAATAAAGTACAATTGGCAATAATACTACAACGTAACCAGATAGAAACAAAGCAGAAGCTATTGTCTTGGTCATCGTATCATATCTTGATTCAAGGAATTGAGGAACGGTTGTTAGTCCTCCTTTTAGATATCGAGGCAAAAGGAATAATGCAGTAACAACCATTGCAATTGCAGCCAATGTTTCCCAAGCCATCACTAATATACCTTCCGTAAATGCTGACCCATTTAAACCGATCAGCTGTTCTGTGGATAAATTGGTCAATAATAATGATCCAGCGATAACTCCGGCCGTTAAACTTCTTCCTCCGAGGAAATAATCATCAGATGTTTTATTGGTATCCTGGCTGGTATAATAATAGGAGATGGCTGCGACCAAAACGGTGAAGGCTAAAAATGATATTAAAGTCATTGTAGGTTTCTATTTTCGTTTTATTTTATAATAATATTTCTTCAAGATAGAAATTGTATTTCGTACGTTAAGTCAGAAATGTTCTTTTTTTGAAAAAAAATGTAAACAAAAATATTTTTTTTCCGTTTCATAAAGATATTCCTGCATGGTTATAAAAATATTTATATATTTGCAGCCGAAAAAAAATGGTCGCGTGGCCGAGTGGCTAGGCAGTGGATTGCAAATCCATGTACGGCGGTTCGAATCCGTCCGCGACCTCCACTACTTGATTCCCATTGATTCTATTTGAATTGATGGGTTTTTTTTTGCCTAAAATCAACGATTTCTCTTATCTTTAGTTCAAGTGTGATCAACTGTGGTCAAGGAAATTCATACCCCAGCACTTACCCCATCCTTCGGGGAAACCATCACCTAACTTCACATTATGAACATAGATCATGTAAAATTTTATCTCAAGCGTCCTAATTCAGACTCGGAATCAACTATTTTTGCGGTGGTTCATCTCAAAGAAGGTCGATTCAAATATTATACTGGAAAAAGTATTTACCCGGAGCTATGGAATAAGGAACTAGGCAGCCCAACAATTGATAAGAAATTAATCAAGGAATGGAAGAAGCAAGACCCCAGTATTCAAACCGTTCTTGAAAATACTTCATCTCATATCAGGAAAATACAAGATGCCATTTCTACTTATATAAATCTTAGAGAACAAGCAGGGGAACTTGTAATATCCGAATTACTCAAGGAACATCTGAATGATAAATTTGGATTTGGTAAAAAGAGTAAACAGTCAGTTACTCTAAAAGGCTATGTGAAACAGTTTATTCAGGAAATTGAAAGTGGGAAAAGGTTAACATCCAGAAAACAGAAATACGCAGTTGGTACAATAAAAAATTATAAAGGATTTCAAGTTCAATTTCTAGAATATCAACAAAACAGAAAACGGACTCTGAAATTCGAAAATATTGATTTGGACTTCTATGATGATTATGTGAATTTTTTTCAGGAAAAAGATTACACGCCAAATACTATTGGTCGTCATATTAAAAATTTAAAAGTAATTATGAGGGCAGCACAGGAAGATGGGTTGCACAGCAATGATGATTATAAAAGATTTAGAGTATTAACTTCTCCTGTTGACGCAATCTATTTGACTGAAGATGAGGTTACTAAAATTAAAGGAGTTGATTTATCAAGTAACCCAAATTACGAATTAGCACGAGATATATTTTTGCTAGGATGTTTTACGGGGCTCCGCTATAGTGATTACTCCAGAATTCGTCCTGAGCATGTTCGGTATGAAAATGATGAAGTGACTGATCTTTGTATGTACATCAACAAAACCAATAGACAGACTGTAATTCCGTTGAGACCAGAAGCTAAAGAAATTCTAATTAAATACCAGTACAATATTCCCAATACTCACGAGCAGAAGGTTAATAAATACATCAAGGAAATCGGAAAGATGGCTAAGATTGATCAGCCGACCGAAATATTGGAATATAAAGGTGCAAGTAAGTTGAAGAGAGTTGTCCCCAAATATAATCT
>CAJQQY010000440.1 GCA_905480595.1 uncultured Saprospiraceae bacterium
TCTGAAGGTTTCTAATTGAAGTAAGAAACTTGGATAAGCAGGTTGCATGGCAGAAGGTGCTTTTTCAAACATTTCTTTTGCAGATTCAAATTGACCTAATTCAGAATAACAAAGAGCTAAAAGGTAATAAGTGATACCAAACTTGTATTCACCTGACTTGCCTATATTTATGATATTATTGAGGTAAGTAACAGCAGCGGAATAATTTTGGAGTGCATAATTAAGCACTCCTAATTGAAGGTTACAATTGACGATACCTGTATCAATTTGTAATCGATTGTAAATGGAAAGACTTTCTAAAAGATGACGTGTGGGATGGTCTCGAGGCCCATAACTTGATAACTCCATTTTACCTCTAAGCAATAAGGCTTCTGCTCTGTGTATTTCGGTTGTTGAGTCATTTGCTAACGCCATAACGCTATCAAGACTCATCATGGCAGAATCTAAAAATCCTGGATTCTGATAAAACTGCCTAGCAATAACAAGATTTCTTTCAATAGAGGTAAGTTTGCTTGAAGAGTTTTTAAAGGTACTATCCTCTACTTGGGAATACATACCTGTAGCCAGTAAAATCACAAAAAGCTGGAGGAAAAGGTTTCTTGTATTCATTTGGATAAAAGATCATTTGGCTTAAATGTTAACTCAATAGTTTTTTTATAAAACTTAAGGCCTTGGTAGAAAAACTAGCAGTAAGCTAATATAATTCAAATCCATATCAATTTATAATAAAAATTAAGCATAGGGAATCAGAGACAAATTTGCTAAATCTATCAAATTGAATAATTTGGATATCATTAGTTCATACTTTAATGAATATTCTTACTATTGAGAGAAAAAAATAAAAACAAAAAATCAATAGGACTGTTTCTTAAATTTAGATCAAAAGATTATTTTGAGATTCAAAAAAAAATAGAAGTATGGAAAACCAACCTGAAGAATCCAAAAGCCAAGGAAGTATTCAAGATTATTTATCGTTAGGATATATTTATTTATTAACCTTAGGTATCCTTCGAGAGGTTATTTACTTTGGATTTTTGGAGGTCAATATTTTGAGTTATTCTAATGTACTTGATGTTATTTTAAGTCCATTAGTTTTGATGAGTAAAAAACCGAAAGTATTAATTCTCCTTTTTATTTTTGCGATTATAGTTTATGTTTTTCATAAGTACTTAATGAAAAAACATAAGAACTCTTCCTTAAAACCTTCCTCCCCAGGTGAAAAAGTTTACACAAAGTCAGATATATATCAAGGTTCTATTTTTTTATATGCTCTTTTTATTCTTTCTTTTTTTCTGGGAACTGGGATTGGAAGTGGTTATAAGCATGGCCAAATTTTAGTAGATGGAGAATTTAAAATGACTCATGAAATTACTTTTATAGATCAAGAAAAAATAGAAGCCAAGGTTTTGGGAAGTAATAGTCAGTATGTTTTTTATGTTTTAGAAAATAAAAAAAGTGTTTCGATTTCTCCTATATCTGGCAACGTGAAAACTATTGATAAACTACTTCTAAAGAAATGATTTCGACTTTTTCGAAACGCTAAATGTCAGTTCTAAGTTAAAACCTACTTTTTTCAAGACCTATATTTACTTCTTTTTCTCTGAGGTAAAAAAAAGACTTACTTTAGATGTTCTAATTTAAAATCAAAATAACTTAACCGAATATCCTAACTAATGAAAAAAATGCAATCTCCGTTTTTTCCAATTTTCCTGTTTTTATCTAGTCTTCTTTTTACCACTTCATGCTACGAATCCAATACCTCTCTCGAAACCAATAACCGGTTTCAACAAAAACACGAGCCTAGTGATGAATTCTTTTTGCAACGGATGGGGCCTGATGGCCATTTTGCTTTGGATGCATATACCAATGCTCTAAAAGGAATTAATCAACAAACCTTGACTCGAACGATCAATGGATTTGATGAAGAATGGACTACTCAGGGGCCTGGGAATATTGGTGCAAGGGTGAATACTGTCAAGGTACATCCTACAGATGAAAATATCATTTATGCTGGTTTTTCGGATGGAGGAGTTTTTAAAACTACTGATGGTGGAACATCGTGGAATCCTATATTTGACGATCAAGCTTTTCTGTCAATTGGAGATATTGAATTGGACCCGCAAGATCCAAACATAGTGTATGTTGGAACAGGAGATTTGAATATTTCAGGTTATCCTTTTATTGGTGATGGGCTTTATCGAAGTATGGATGGAGGAGACACTTGGACGAATTTAGGGTTAGAAGAAACTCGAATTATTTCCAAAGTAATTATCGATCCAATAAATTCTAACAATATATTTACGGCAACGATGGGTTTGCCATTTCAGCGGACAAGTGATCGTGGAGTTTATCGCTCGAATGATAATGGAAGCACTTGGGATCAAGTACTTTTTATTAGTGATTCGACTGGGATTTCTGAAATGGTGATGGATCCAAATAATCCACAAATTTTATATGCAATTGGTTGGGATAGAGTTCGTAATAATTTTGAATCGGTTATTAAAGGAGAAGGTGCGAAGGTTTACAAAACTACAGATGGGGGAGATACTTGGAATATTTTAGAAGGAGGATTACCAAATGATGAAACTCATTCAAGAATGGGAATCACTATTTATGAAGGTGATCCAAATATTCTTTACGTTCAATATGTTGCAAGTAATGGTTACCAATTGGAAGCAATTTACAAAACGGAAGATTCAGGAATAAGTTGGGATGCTATTCCAATCGACGAAGATATAAATGGATTGAGCTCAAATGCTATGGGTGGATTCGGTTGGTATTTTGGAAAAATAAGAGTTAATCCAAACGATCCAAATGATATTTATTTATTAGGTGTTGATCTTTGGCGAACAACTGATGCAGGTGAAAATTGGGATCGCGCAACACCTCCTTGGTGGACTTATGATGTTCATGCTGATAAGCATGATTTGACTTTTTTAAATGATGGAGGAGTATTGTTAGGAACTGATGGAGGAATTTATAAAAGTGATGCGAACAATGATGTTTGGGAAGATATCGAAAATATTCCGACAACTCAATTGTATCGTGTAGCTTACAATCCACATATGCCTGATCAATATTACGGTGGTGCACAAGACAATGGTTCGATGGGAGGGAATGCAGCAGAAATAAATAATTGGGATAGAATATTTGGAGGTGATGGCTTTCAAATGGCATTTGATCCTGACAATTCAGAACGGTTTTTTGTAGAAACGCAAAGAGGAAATATTAGTGTGACTCTTGATGGAGGAAATGATTTTGATAGTGGAGATAATGGCATCAATGGGGATGATCGAAGAAATTGGGATATGCCTTATATAATCAGTCCACATTCTTCTCAAATCCTTTTAACAGGAACATATCGAGTTTATATTGGATCAGGAGATATTCCTGATTGGACTCCTGTAAGCGAAGATTTGACGGATGGACCGGATGCGAATAGTAGATATAACAATATAACCGCAATTGATGAATCACCGATAGAGGAAGGATTAATTTATGTTGGTTCGGGTGATGGAAATGTTTGGCGAGGTGATAATTTTGGAGCTACTTGGACATCACTCTCTGATGGATTGCCTGATAAATATGTGACAGATGTACTTGGATCACCAACCGATGTGGATGTTGCATATGTTACTTATTCTGGATATCGAGATAATGATTTTCTACCAAGAATTTTCCGATCAAATGATCAAGGAGATACTTGGGAAGATATATCTGGAGACCTTCCAGACCTTGCAGTTAATGAATTATTAATTGTGCCTGAGACTGGTGATTCGGTTATGTTTGTAGCTACTGATGGAGGAGTCTATGGAACTGTGACGGCTGGGACTTCATGGGAAAGACTTGGTAATAATATGCCAATTATTACGGTGTATGATTTAGTGATTAATGAAGCTAAAAATGAATTAGTGGCAGGTACATTTGCTCGATCAATTATGACTTACTCTTTGGATTCAATTTCAACGATGGGTGATCCAATGGTTTCTAACAATACTCCTACAAAATTAGAAATGAAAGGAATTAAAATAATTCCTACTGTCGCCACTCAATCTACTCAGATCAAAATTGAAAATACTGAACCAAATCGAACGGCTAGTTTAGCAGTAATTTCTTTAGATGGAAAATTGATGTATGAAACTTCAAAATTATCTGGCGAAGAAGTGATTCATGATTTAGATATCTCGAATTATCCTCCTGGGCAGTATTTTGTCAAAGTAAAAATTAGACATAAAATAATGAGTGCTGCATTTGTGAAGCAATAAAATATTCTAAATAAATATGAGCTGTTAGACTGAAAGGTTTAACAGCTTTTTTTTTGAAAATATTTATAATTTGGGAAACCTATTTAATTCGTTATTTTTGTCATAGACGAATATGATTAAACAATGAACCAAGTAGAACAACGCATACAGGAAGCCATTGAACAAAATAGAAAGAACCTTGATTTGAGTTCTTTAGGCTTGACCGCTTTACCTAACTCCTTCCTTAATATTGCTCCTCAATTAGAGGTTTTAACCCTCGCTAAAAATGGATTTATAAATCTCCCAAGAGCGTTAAATGCTTGTCGGAATTTAAAAGTGCTTATTCTTGATGAGAATCAATTGACTGATCTTTATGGAATACGAGCCTTACAAAAATTAGATAATCTTTCACTAAATAAAAATGCATTAACTTATTTCCCAACGGATATCTTGGAATTAAAATCTTTGGAAGTTTTATGGATGAATGAAAATTCTATGACTTCCATTCCACAAGGAATTTTGGAATTAAAACGTTTGCAGAGTCTGTCGGTGAAAAATAATTCTATCGAAACCTTACCAACTGAAATTGCCCAACTTCCAGAATTAAAAAACATTTATTTAGATGGTAATCCGTTAAAAACTCCTCCCATTGAAATTGCTCTGCGAGGGATACATTCTATACGAGGTTATTTTGAAGATTTGAGTAAAACCAAAAAAGAAAAAGCTGAAAACTATTTATTGTCAATTGCAATTGATGAATATTCAGATCCTACTTTTTCTCCTCAAAAAGGTAGGGTAGAGGATGCTCGAAGTTTAACTAAAGTTCTACAAGAAAAATTTGAATATCAATCTACTGAATTATACAATCATTCTGCCACCGCAAAAAGTATTCTAAATCAATTAGAAGTTTTAGTAACTGAAACTAAGGAAAGTGATTCGGTCATCATTTATTTTAATAGTCAAATATCGGATGCCTATGGGTATGGTTATTTTAGTTATGATATGGAAAAAATTGAGGAGAATGTACTCTACTCAGCAATTAGTAAAATGCGTGCCCAGCATGTTTTAGTCATTATTGATTTTCATTATTACACTAGTCAAGGGACATCGACTCGGAGCATTAGTTTGGAAAAAGGAACTTATAGTTCAAGATGGATTATGCATCGGCAAGGTTCAGAATGGCGAGATAGATTTACTCCAGAGTTAGTTAAGTTTTTGGAAAAATTGAATTTTGAAATAGGCGTGCAAGAGTTGTTGAGAGTAATCAAAGATGTCGTAATTGCACCTTTAAATCTAGGAGGAGATGAAGGCGGGATGTTTAAGTTTTTTCCCAAAAAAGAAACTACAAAAAAATCTAATACTAATGATAGAAACGTTAATTTAAATAAAGCATTTAATGCATTAGAAAAATTAAAAGATAAAATTCAGAACCATATTTCTAATGGAAATTTGGGAAGAGCATTTAGTGAATTACAAAAAAGACTGGAAAATGATTCTTCCCATTTCAATGATTTTATTTTACTTCATTCACGTTTTAATAGTGTTGAAATAAGAGATCGACAAGGTATTATGGATCCTCGGCAATACCAACTTGAATTGAATCGAATAACTGTTGCAATGCTTGATATGATTCAAGGATTAGGGTTAGAGGATATTAATGCTGAAATTTTAAATCAAGCAAATATTAGTGAAATAGTTTATTCAACGGAACAAAAAGATATATTAAATAAAATAGATGAAAACATTATCTATGTCGAAGAGTTAAGGAAAAATTATTTTGAAATTAATTCAATCAAAGGGAAAAATGATATCCTAAAATCAATTGATGAAAACCTTGCGATTATAGAATCACTTCGAAAATCCTATGGGGCAGATAAGGCTCCCGATGCTGATGAAGATGTTTCTTTTAAATTTTTAGAAGAAGAGAAATTATGGCAAAATGCTATTGCTAAAAATACTCAAGAAGGTTATAAAAACTATTTAGAAAAAACTTTAGAAGGAACGTATCGACAAGAGGCAACAGTTGCATTGCGTAGCTTGGAATTAGAAAATGAAGAAGATGAATTATATGAAAAAATAAAAAAGCAAAAGGAAATTTCTCTAATTAATATTTATCGAAGCCAATTTTCCGATGGGAAATATATCAAGGAGGTGGAAACAATTTTTGAAAAATTAGAAAATGAAGAAAATGAACTATGGGAACGGCTGTCAAGGAAAAATACCAATGATGCCTATGATGAATACCTTGATAAATCAAAATTGAAAACCCATGAAAGAGAAGCCCTCAAAAGTAAAAAACGATTAGATGGAGAAGGCACAGAAACACGAATCAATGAAGCAAAATTAATTTTTGTAGGAAATGGTCGAGTAGGAAAAACCTCCTTGACCAAGCGTTTGGTCAAAGATGAATTTGATCCTGAAGAAAAATCTACCCATGGAATTCGTATTGAAAAATGGCCATTGGAATTAGAAGACGGAAGAACTGTTCAAGTCAATATTTGGGATTTTGGAGGACAAGAAATTTATCATAATACTCATCGGTTTTTTCTAACTAATCGAGCGTTATATATTTTGGTTTGGGACATGGAATCTCAGATTGATGCTGAGGATCATCCTGAAAAAGATGAGAATTTTATTTTTGATTATTGGTTGGAAAATGTGAGTGGATTAAGTGAAGAAAGCCCTGTATTAGTGGTGCAGAACAAAATGGAAGAACCTGCCACCCGAGGATATGACTTAACAACTTTGAAAAAAAATAAAGGATGGAATGTCAAGGAAACCCTAGCGGTAAGTGCGGCAAAAGGATGGAATATTGATGAGTTAAGAAATACGATTAGCGAGCAATTACAAAATGCTCCTAAGTTAAAAAACTTGATAGGATATGATTTAGGCCCAGGATGGTCAGCTGTCCGAAATGAATTGGAAATTCTAGCACTTGAGCAACCATATTTAAAATATGATGAGTATTTGAAAATTTGTAAAACTCAAGATATTTCTGAAGAAAATTCAGAAGATCTTAGCCAATTTTTAACAGATATTGGGGTTGTTATTCATTTTCCTGATAATACCATCTTAAAAGAAATGGTCATCCTCGATCCTCGATGGACCACTAAAATCATCTACCGATTACTCAATGAAAAAATAAAAGAAAATGAAGGACAATTCAAAAAATCTGAATTGACGGTGAATATGAAAAAAGAAGAACTCGAAAAATTTTCAAAAGAATTTAGATTTCGAGATGAAAGAGAGATTCAGATTTTTTTAGAGTTGATGAGTAAATTCGAAATATGTTTTGAGTTGCCGAATGAAAAGGATTCATTTATTGTTCCTCAATTTTTGCCTGAAGAAAAACCAGCATTCGATTGGGAAAGTAAAAAAGCAATTCGTTATGGTTATCAATATGATTTTTTGCATAAAGGAATTATTGCCAGAGCGATTGTCAAATTAAATGAATACGCTTATAAAAATACTTGGTGGCGAAATGGAGTGCTGATTGAAAAAGAAGGCATCAAAGCTAAAATTGAAGCCTTACCCAAACAAAATGAAATTCGGATAGAAATGATAGGTGCAGAAGGGGAACAACTTCGAAAATTTTTATTGAATGATATTTTTGAAGAAGTGAATCAAAAATTGGATTTTAAAACGATTCGTTATTGCCCAAGGGAAAATTGTGATTGCACTTTTGAGGAAGAAGTTATTTTAAAATTAGAAAAAGAAAATCAAAAATCTATCACTTGTTCATCATGTAATTGTAATGTTAGCATTGATGATATTTTAGGGAAAAACATCGAAGATATGGATAAGCCAAAAATATTTATTTCCTATTCTCATAAGGATGAGGAGCATAAAAATGAATTGCAATCTTGGTTGAAATCATTGCAATATAGTTTTGAAATTAATGTGTGGGAGGATCGCCAAATTCAAATTGGTGATGATTGGAGTGAAGAGATTTTATCAGAATTGAATGCTGCGGAATTTATTATTTTGTTAATTAGTAAGGATTTTTTAGCTTCTGACTTTATTCAGGATGTGGAGGTGAAACGTGCCTTTGAAAGACATGAAAAAGGAGAAGCAGTTGTGATGCCAGTCATTGTTAGACCATGTTATTGGCAACAAGATCCGATTCAAAGAGTGCAAGTTGTTCCAAAAGATGGGAAACCTGTGACAAAATTTGACGATGAGGATGAAGCTTGGTTAGAGGTTCTGCAAAAAATAAAAGCGAGGATTGAAAAGTAAATTTTATAGAACACAGATCCGCGGCATCCGTGTTTCCATCCAAATCAAACTTTCGAACCAATATTCCTCATCCAAAAATCCGCCATAACCAATGCCGCCATTGCCTCCACAATCGGCACCGCACGCGGCACCACACAAGGATCATGACGTCCTTTTCCTTCCACAATCACATCATCTCCAGCCTCATTAATCGAATCTTGTTTTCGAATAATTGTCGCAACAGGTTTAAAAGCAGCTCGGAAATAAATATCCATTCCGTTCGAAATTCCACCTTGAACGCCTCCTGAAAAATTAGATTTCGTACTCGTTACTCCATCCTTATTTTCAAAAATATCATTATGCTCAGACCCTCGCATCGTCACAGAATCGAAACCACTTCCATATTCAAAACCTTTACACGCATTAATCGACAACATTGCTTTTCCCAAATCAGCATGCAATTTATCAAACACAGGTTCACCTAACCCTACAGGGCAACCTTGCACTATAGCCGAAACAACTCCACCAATAGTATCACCTTGTTTTTTGATTTTTTTGATCAAATCAATCATTCTTTCAGCCGTTTCCAAATCAGGACATCGAACGGCAGTTTCTTCTATTTTAGAAAAGTCAAAATTTTGATAATCTCTCGAAACAGCGATGTCTCCAACTTGACTCACATATCCTGTAACTGAAATTCCATGTTTTTTTAATAATAATTTTGCAATCGCTCCAGCTGCAACTCGCGCAGCAGTTTCTCTAGCCGAACTTCTTCCACCGCCTCGATAATCTCGTAAACCATATTTTTGTTGATAGGTAAAATCCGCATGTGATGGACGAAATTTATCTGCAATGTGCGAGTAATCTTTCGAGCGTTGATCTTGATTGTAAATAACCATAGAGATAGGAGTTCCAGTACTTTTCCCTTCAAAAATTCCAGAGAGAATTTGTGCCTCATCACCTTCTTTTCGTTGGGTAACGATAGCAGATTGACCAGGTCGTCTTCGAGCCAATTCGCTTTGAATAAATGCCTCGTCAATTTCTAATCCAGCAGGGCATCCGTCGATGATAACGCCGATTGCCTTACCATGAGATTCCCCAAATGTGGTGATTTTAAATAATTGTCCAAATGAATTTCCAGCCACGAATATATTTTTTTAGTGAATTGCAAATGTAGGCTTTTTTGACTTTTGAAGTTAGTGAAGGTTTTAGGTTTTTACGATTGCTAAAAAAAAAATCTGAGGCGTGATAATTGCATGAAAACATATCAACAAACAAATATTTCATAATCTAATATATCAAGCCTTTTTTTATAAAAAAAGCCTTATTTTGCACCGTTTTTCGCCTAATTAATCCTCAATCCATGAACAAAAAATTATTAATTCTGCTTTCTGCAAGCATTGTTTGCCTATTTGGTTGGATGATCTTTCAAACTAAAATCAACACCCACTTACCAAAAAATAACGTTTCCTCCGATAAAAAAACTGAAGAAGAAGTTGAAAACTTCAGCGGAGCTGGAAAATCTTTAGATGCTTGGTCGCTTGCTCGATCTTACCCTTCTGAGAAAATTAAAGCCAATAAGTTTACGGAAAGTCATCAAATCAAACAAAGACTTTTATCTGATAATTCTTCTAATCGTTCTGATTGGGAACCACTTGGGCCTCAGAATTTTGCTGGTCGAATTCTAGCAATTACTGTCGATCCGAATAATCCAAATACACTTTATGCAGGAGCTGCAAGTGGAGGATTGTGGAAGTCGATTGATGATGGAGCCAATTGGAATTATTTATCTACGGGGATGCCAGTTCTAGGTGTTTCGAGTATAATAATTAATCCAGATAATTCAAATGAAATGTTTATTGGAACAGGCGAAGTCTATGGCGATTTTGATCCTAATGACATTGATCCAAATCAAAGTACAGGTCAAGGTTACACGATTAGATATCGGAGAGGAACTTATGGAATTGGAATTTTGAAAACCATTGATGGAGGTTTGACTTGGGATTATAGTTTGGACTGGTCACAAGAGGAAGAGTTAAAAGGAGTAAATTGCATGGAAATTTCTCCATTCGATTCGGATGTTTTATATGCAGGAACTACAGATGGATTATTTCATTCAATAGATGGTGGAACGAATTGGACCAATATTTTAAACCTCCCCAATGTGATGAGTTTGGCAATGCATCCTACGAATGAAGGTACGATGTTGGTTGGAGTTG